>CAZLIB010000280.1:0-1502 GCA_964559465.1 uncultured Lachnospiraceae bacterium | reverse complement strand
GATAAACGGAATGCAGTAGCTACAGTCAGTGGCACTGTATTTAGATACCAGGACTCTTTAGCCGCTTTTCTTTCGCAGTATAGGCGGAAAGAAAAGCTAACAAAAGAAACGCCGAGTCGCCTGCGCGGCGAGCGCCACCTTTTTCAAAAGGTGGACGAAAACTTTTTATCGCTTGGTTCGTGCGAACAGTGTGCGCGATAAATCAAAATTCACAACAAAAAAGAACCTCACGCGAGGTTCTTTTTTGCTATTTCAATTAATTTTTCCTTAACATTGAGATCGGGATCTTCGATAACAAGCTCAATAAGATGCGCCAATATCTTGCCGACACGCTTGTGGTCACCCTCGCAAAGAAGTAAAATATCCGTTCCCTTCACCGCAAGGTCGGATATAGCAAGAGGTCTGTTTTTTGCATTTTCAGCCTCAATGGCACCCAAAAAGACCTCCACATCATTGTTATAAAAGCGCAATACACCAATCGCCACAGGTAAAATATCACGATAATAATGCAAAAAATTCCTTGCACAGTGAGAAACATCGTCATCAAATATAGCAAATTTTTTTATTGTGCAAAGACGGATAACAAGCTTTTTTTCATCGTTTGATAAACGAAGTGAGTTCAAAAACTCAATGATTTCTCCTTCCTCGTATTCCGCAATTAACACGGCAAGACGCGTTGCAAAATTGCCATCTTTAAGCTCCGAAAGACGCGAAATAAGTGCAAAATCGGGTGCAGGACACACAAAAAGCTCGTTCCAAACACCGCACTCGATCATTTTTTTTAGCGAACGCACAACGCCCCGTGACGAAAGAAGCTTCTTAAATTCAGCACCTACACGCTCGCGCGCGATGTTTTTGAGTAAATATCCGCATTTCGATGCGCCGGCAAGTGTTTTTTCTTCAATCTCAAAGCCGAGCTGTGCTGAAAACCTGAAAGCGCGCAAAATTCTGAGGGCATCCTCACTAAATCTCTTTTCGGGGTCGCCGACCGCGCGAATTATTCCCTTTTTGAGATCATCCATTCCACCCCAAGCATCGATTATACCATCTTTTTCATTATATGCGAGTGCATTTACCGTAAAATCACGCCGAGAAAGATCATCGCGGATTTCGCGTGAAAAAGCAACGCTCTCGGGATGACGCGAATCGCGATAATCACCGTCAATTCTAAAGGTTGTTATCTCAACGGGTAGATTTTTTCCATCAACCTCAAATAAAACGGTAACTGTACCATGCTTAATTCCTGTGGGAATCGTCCGAAAAGCTTTAAAAACCTCAAGGGTTTCTTCGGGCTTGGCGCTGGTCGTAACATCCCAATCAGACGGTTCAAGCCCAAGCAGACGATCCCTCACAGCACCGCCGACCGCGTACGCACTATAACCCGACTTTTCGAGCAATTTTATGCAATTTTGAATATAAGTCGGATATTTCATAGCACTTTTCCTTTTTTGTAAATAATTTAGAGATTTAAATTTTGATTTATCGCGCACACTGTTCGCACA
>CAZLIB010000279.1:0-1505 GCA_964559465.1 uncultured Lachnospiraceae bacterium | reverse complement strand
AATGATCTCAAATGCCTCACGTCCATAGAAATCATCAGAGTTAATAACCGCAAAGGGCTCATTTACGATATCAACGATGCTCATCATCGCCTGAGTAGTACCCCAGGGCTTTGTGCGATCTGCAGGAGCGTTGAACCATTCAGGAACGTCACACATTCTCTGGAATGCATATTCAACGTCAATATATTTGTTGATTCTATTTCCGATAGTTTCCTTGAAATCGTTAAGATTTTCTTCTTTAATGATGAAAACTACTTTGTTAAAACCGGCTTTGATTGCGTCATAAATAGAAAAATCTATGATGAAATCGCCGTCATCATTCATAGGGTCGATTTGTTTCATTCCGCCGTATCTGGAACCCATACCGGCTGCAAGGATTACAAGTGTCATAAAGTATCTCCTTTATAATAATTTAGTCAATTAATTATATAATATTATTTTTTATAAATCAAGAGCTTTTATTATTTTTGCAAATAAAAATCCGAGAAATTTTCTCGGATTTTTATTAAAACTTAACTCTTGTTACTGAGTTTATTTTTTTTGTTTCGGGATTAATGTCGAATATTGCGCCATGTACCTTTACGCCACCGTCGGCAACGGTAAAATATTGGGGAGTTTGCATAATAAACCTATCAATAATTGTCTCAACCTTAGTACCGAGAATGCTATTTACAGGACCTGCCATGCCGATATCGGTGATGTATCCGCTGCCCATAGGCAAAACACATTCGTCTGCTGTTTGGACATGAGTATGAGTTCCAAACATAATAGCAATTCTACCGTCAAAATAACGAGCTATAGCAAGCTTTTCACTTGTTGCTTCAGCGTGAATATCAAGAATGGCAAAATCGTAATTCCCCTTTTCTCTCTCAAGCGCCGTATCAATAGCTTCAAAAGGACTGTTAAGGGGAGTCATAAACATAGTGCCCAAAACATTCATAATGAGAACCTTGTAGCCATCTATCCGCACAATAGTATATCCGCTGCCTGGAGCAGATGCAGGATAGTTTGCAGGTCTGATAATTCTGTGTTCGTTATTATCTAAAAAAGAATAGATATCGCGCTTACCAAAAGCATGATTACCAAGCGTGATGAAGTCAATACCGATATTATATATAGCTTCGGCATCTCTTTGTGACAAGCCTTTAATTTCACTTGCATTCTCGCCGTTCGCAATAACAAAATCTATTCTGTTTTCATTTACAAATTTAGATAAGTTCTTTGCGAGATAGTCGATAGCGATACCGCCAACTATATCTCCAATAGCCAAAATTTTCATAATGTACTTTCTATTTTGTGAATTTTCATATCAAATTAATTTATTATACAATAATTCTGCATAAATGTCAATGAATAAATAAAAAAACTTATTTTTCACTCTTGATTTTTTATAAAAATGTGTTATAATAGCAGTGTTGGAATTGAATAAGGAGAAGTACTCAAGTGGCCGAAGAGGCGTGACTCGAAATCTCGTAGGACGTTAACGCGTCGCGTGGGTTCAAATC
>CAZLIB010000278.1:0-1507 GCA_964559465.1 uncultured Lachnospiraceae bacterium | reverse complement strand
AACTGGGGTGAATACATCTCTGATGAGGACGACGAAGAATATGGCTTGTTTGACGTAAACGCAGGTTTTGAGGAGTATTTCAACGAAAATCTTGCGGATAAATACGGCTTTAATATCAAGGTCAATTATTCGACCTATGCAACGAACGAGGATATGTATGCAAAGCTCACCAACAGTGCAGTGGCTTATGATATAGTTATTCCCTCGGACTACATGATACAGAAAATGATCGCAAACGATATGCTTCTTGAGATCGACACTACGAAGCTCTCAAATTACGGTAATATCAGCGACGATTTCAAAAATTTGTATTATGACCCCGATAACAAATACAGCGTTCCCTATACCTACGGTATGCTCGGTATCATCTATAACTCCGAGTTTGTTGATGAAGCGGACGTTGCGGATGAAAGCTGGAAGCTTATCTGGAACTCGAAATACGCAGGAAAGATACTTCAGTTCAACAACCCCCGCGACGCATTCGCGACCGCGATGTTTTTAGAGGGACTTGACATCAACTCTCATAGTTATGCAGATTGGGAAAAGGCACTCGAGAAGCTCAAGGAGCAAAAGCCAATTCTTCAGGGCTACGTAAACGACGAGATATTCAACAAAATGAAGGGCGCTTCTGCCTATATCGCTCCCTATTTTGCGGGTGACTTCTTGACTATGGTGGCAGACAACGAGGACCTTCGCTTCTACTACCCCTGTGAAGGAACGAACTATTTTGTTGATGCTCTTTGTATTCCAAAAACCTCGCGCAATCCCGACGTAGCGCATGAATATATCAACTATATGATCGGCGTCGAGGCGGCGACCGCAAACGCGCTTTATATTGGCTATGCTTCGCCAAACAAGGCAGTTACCGAAAGCGAATATTATCAGGAAATGCTCGATTACAATTACAGCACCGACAATATCGACGCTTGGGAAATACTCTACGGCAAGACCAAGGATGAGGCAAACACAAATTATCCATACAATCCCGCCTATGAGGACTATTACAAGGACGAAAGCGTTGATATTCAAACTCACGTAACGGCTCTTTGGGAATCCTTAAAGACCGAAAACTCAACTGAGCTTTGGATCCACGTAACAAGCTTTGCAATAGTTGCAGGTGTGCTTGGAATTGCGATATATTCCACTCACATTCGCAAAAAGCGCTCAAAATTCTATCGCGACAGAGATAGAGAGTTGAGAAAGCAAAGACAAATGAAGAAATAACTACAGCCCACACAGCGTCGTGTGGGCTTTTTTAAAGCGACAAATTGAGATTTATCAGTGTGTTAGCACTCGCTTTGTGCGATTGTTTTGTCCACTTTTTTAAAAGTGGCTCTCCACGAGCAGTGGCGCGGTCAAGGGCGCGCAGCCCTTGTATACGCCATTTCTTTTTGGGAACTTTTTCTTTGTGGCTATACCTGCAAAGAAAAAGTGGATAAACGGAAAGCAGTTGCTACAGTCAGTGGCACTGTATTTAGATACCAGGACTCTTTAGCCGCTTTTCTTT
>CAZLIB010000277.1:0-1515 GCA_964559465.1 uncultured Lachnospiraceae bacterium | reverse complement strand
CTCCAGCCTGCCTTACCGATAAGTATGCGCTTTTTGCCCAGACCCGAAATGATATAAGCGGTGTCGGGGGGCGCTTTCAGATAGCCTGCGACCAAAAGAAAGACGCCAAGGCCTAAAATTACGAAAATTGCTGTTACTACGGGATGCATAATTTTTCCTCCTGAAATATATATTTTTTTATTATTTAATTTACGAAAAAGAGCCCCGATTTATGCAAAAAGACTTCCAGCGTGGCGAACACACTGAAAGTCTTGAAAATCTTTATTGATCGCGCACACCGGGGCATCTCGAGCTGCCGTCCTGACGATGTGTGCTCATTGCCGTGTGGCAACGTTCTACTCCCTTTCGGTATTATAATTGTAGCATATTTTAAAAGATTTGTCAATAGTTTAACATACGATTTGTATACTTGCACAATTCAAAATTTCAAAATAGTATATGTTGCACAATTTTAAACCTCGGAGCGCTCCTTTTCTTTATGTTTCTCATGCTTATGCTCAATAAATTTATTACCAAATATGATACCAAGTATAGAAAGAACCGCAGTAATAATGAAAACGATAACCGCCAAAACGTAGTCGCCGTCTGCTATGCTTCCGCCCAGAATAGTCGATGTGATAATAGAAGGAATACGGGCAAAGGTGGCGATGAGGAAATACTTTACCGGGTGAATAGGCGCAAAGGGCGCTATGTAGGTCAATGCATCCTTAGGCGTACCGGGAATAAAGAAGAGAATAAAAATGGTGATCTCAACCTTATTCTTATCCGAGAGGAACTTGTATTTCGTCAGGTCGTCTGTGCCGACAACCTTTCTAACAAATTTCATGCCAAGCTTACGAACAACGAAATAAATTGTCACAGTGCCGATAAAAATACCCACAAGGCAGGTAAGCATTCCAAGCCATGGGCCCCAAACGTAACCAAGAAGAAGCTCTACAGGCTCACCGGGGATAAGCGCAACGAATATCTGCAAAAGCTGAATTCCAAGGGTCGCAAGCCAGCCGCCAAAGCCGAGTCCGTCAACCCATACCTTAAACTCAGTTCTGCCCTCTTCGGTGGCAAGCCTTTCAATATACGGCCACAAAATAACGGTCAGAATACCCATAATCGCTATGAATATTATAATAGGAATGGAATTTTTAAGCAGTTCCTTAAAGTCGATTTTTTTATTATCCTTCATTTTTGCGTTCCTTCAAAAAGTTTGTTACCCTTTAATATTATCACAGAGGGCGAAATTTGTCAAGAATTATGTTGAGAAATGACTCAAGCGTAAAAAACTCGTTTTATCCGAACAACTCTTATTATTCCTTGCGTAAAAGAAAGCCTAAAGAATCGTTCAGAAACGCAAAAAATTATCGAAGCCGTCGATAGAATTACTTGGCGCTAAAAAAGCCGGTTATTTTATGACGATGTAGGTTGTGTAAGATGGCACTCGCAAATTTGCCGAGAAACGCAAGGGGCGCATTGAAGGCGTAGAAATCTACGTCGATGTGCGACTCTTGGCGTTAAAAAAGA
>CAZLIB010000276.1:0-1516 GCA_964559465.1 uncultured Lachnospiraceae bacterium | reverse complement strand
ATAATATTCGTGAGCATATGAAAAAGCTTGCGGAAATTATCAGACCGAAATTTAATATTGTTAAAAAAACACTTGAAAGAGAGCTTGGAGAGCTTGAAATCGCCACTTGGAGTGATCCTAAAGGTGGATATTTTATAAGTCTTAATACACTTGACGGCTGCGCGAAGCGAGTATATAATTTGCTCAAGGGAGCAGGAGTTACGGTAACGACCGTGGGCGCTACCTTCCCCTACGGAAATGACCTGCGCGACAGAAATATCCGTATTGCACCTACGTACCCTGCAAATGATGAGCTTCAGCAAGCAATGGACGTCCTCTGCCTTTGCGTGAAAATTGCGAGCATAGAGAAGATGCTTGATATAAGTTAGTAAAGATAAAAACATCACCATCAAGGGAGAAGCGCGAAAAAGCGATTCTCCCTCGATAATTTGTGTCAAAAATGCAAAATATTTTTTATTTTCTACTTGATTTTTTGTTGTTGTGGTAGTATAATTAATTTGTATAATTATTTTTGATGCACTTTTGGAGGAGATAAAATATGAAAAGAACAATTAAAGTTGCGATTATGCTTTGCTTGATCACTGTTCTTTGCGCTATGATGCTTACATCGTGTGGCAGTATTATGTGCAAGTTTGGCAAGCACACGGAGGGCGAATGGGTCGTTACTAAAGAAGCTACCTGTTATACAGAGGGTGCTAAGGAAATGCACTGCGCTAAATGTGATGAGGTTATTGATACAGAGGTTATTCCTGCCCACACAACAAAGGTTGCGGGTAATATTGAGCCTACATGTACTACAAGCGGTTGGACAGAAGGTCTTTACTGCACAGTGTGTGAAAAGATCATAAAAGAGCCTAAGTCCATTGATGCACTTGGACACAAATATACGGATAATAATGACGATACCTGCGATGCTTGCGGTTACGTAAGAAGTATAGATTGTGAACACTTGCACCTCGACGTAGTGTTGTCAAAAGCACCTACATGTACAGAGGAAGGTCACACTCTCAGCTCTACTTGCGCAGATTGTGGCGAGGTCGTTTGGCAGCAGAAGCCCATTGATGCACTTGGTCACGATGTCGTAGTTGATGCTGCAAAGGCACCCACTTGTACGAATACAGGTCTTACCGAGGGTTCACATTGCTCCAGATGTGATGAGGTTTTGGTTGCTCAGGAAGAGGTTCCCGCTAACGGACATGACACAACAGGCAGATGGATTCTCGGCAAGTTGCCCACAGCTGAGGAAGACGGTTACGTATATAAGATCTGCGGTGTTTGCGGTCACAAGGCGGAAACAAAGGTGATCCCTTATGAGGGTTCAGACGATACCCTTAGTGAGCTTGGCCTTAAGTAATTTAGTTTTATAAAAATGATATACCCCCACCGAATCTCGGTGGGGGTTTCGCATTTATCTGATTATAACCTTCTTAAAGTTCTTTTTACCGCGTCTTACGAGGATTCCGTCTGCGAGGTCTGAAGCGGTGTATGATGCGCGGGTGTTTGTCACCTTTTCATC
>CAZLIB010000275.1:0-1520 GCA_964559465.1 uncultured Lachnospiraceae bacterium | reverse complement strand
GGCATATAGGAATAGTAACTTCTTTAGTAGGTAATCAGTCCGGTATGAAGGTTGGCGATTGGGAAGACATATATCATGTCGACGGTGAAGGCGTTATCTGCGAATGGGAACTTGATATTGTTGAGGACGAGCATTTCTTTACTGAATGGGTAACAACTACCGAGGCTACCTGTTTCGGCGACGGTGAGAAGTACCGAATCTGTACGCACTGCGGTCTTGAGGAAACCGAGATTTTGCCTCAACTTGAGCATAACTTTATATTTAACGAGGCAACCGGAGTAACTGCATGTGAGCATTGCTCGGCAGCTATGTATGACGGTAGAATCTATAAGATATTTAACGTTACACTTTCTTGGTTTGATGCTTATTCATATTGCGATAATCTCGGCGGTCATCTTGCTACTATAACCTCGGCAGAGGAGCAAACCTTTGTTGAAACCTACATGAGATCACAGAGCTATAACTCTCGCACTTGGTTAGGCGGATATAACGATGGCGCAGGGTTCAAGTGGATAACAGGAGAGGATTTTGAATATTCTAACTGGTATCCCGGACAGCCAGACTGTGATGGCGGAACAGGGTATTTCGTAGCTATGAATTATGATAATTCGTATAATGGCAGGTGGCACGACCATACTCCGTTAATATCTCGCTATTTCATATGCGAATGGGAAGCAAAGTAAATATATAAAATTCAGGCGAGCCGTTTGCGCGGCTCGCTTTTCTTGCAAAAATTTCTATAAATATTCCTTTCAAACTGACAAATACTAAGCAAAAAAAGAAAGGAACAACGGTATGCAAACCGATACGATAAATCTCCTGCGCGAATGCAACGCAGGAATAAAAATGGGCGAGAGCGCTATTAAGCAGGTTTTGCCCCACGCAAGAAACGACGAACTTAAGCACACCCTCGAGGTGTGCAAAAACACCCACGCCGCACTGGGCGACGAAACCCACGCCCTTCTTTTAAGTCACGGAGCCGACACCAAAGACCCTCACCCCGTGGCCCGCGCCATGAGTAGTATGAAAATTTGCGGCACAATGATGATGAAGGACAGCGACACCAGCATCGCCGACCTGATGACCGACGGCTGCGACATGGGTATCAAATCGCTTTCGCGCTATCTCAACAAGTACAAAAACGCCGACGAAAGCGCAAAAAATATTGCAAAACGCCTCATCGCCTCCGAGGAATATCTGGAATCCAAAATGCGTTCATTCCTTTAATTTAACACCTAAATATTGTTGAATGTAAACCAAACATCGCAAAAACGTTAAGTTGTCGTGCTGCAAAGCGATCCATACGAAGCAAAAGCAACGTTGCCTTTTACCACCCCTAAGCAACCGAATAAAAAAGAATAAAAATATTTTACAAAAATCAAAAAACCTCTTGACTTTTCGACAATCGAGTGATATAATATATTAGACTTTTCGGGAAAGCACAACGCAACCCCGATTAAAAAAGTCAATATCTGGGTGTGGCGCAGTTGGTAGCGCGCTACCTTGGGGTGGTAGAGGCC
>CAZLIB010000274.1:0-1524 GCA_964559465.1 uncultured Lachnospiraceae bacterium | reverse complement strand
TCAAGAGCAGGTAATGAGCATATTTCGCATAGTTGCGGGCTATACCTTTGGGCACGCCGATATCGTTCGCCGAGCTATGTCAAAAAAGAAGCACGCGGTGCTTGAGGCGGAGAGGGACGCGTTCGTTGGCGGTGCTATAGAGCGCGGAGTCGACGCAAAACGCGCAGAAAAGCTCTTTGAAGATATGATAAGCTTTGCTAACTATGCCTTTAACAAGAGCCACGCGGCAGCTTACTCGATAATTTCCTACAGAACGGCATATCTTAAGGCGCATTATCCAAAGGAATACTTTGCGGCGCTTCTTACCTCTGTTCTCGGTAATATGCCTAAAATTGCGGAGTATATCTCCGACTGCGCTAAGCTCGGAATTGGCGTTCTTCCGCCCGATATAAACAAGAGCGAGATGTATTTCCACGTCAGCGAAAGCAATATTCGCTTCGGACTTCTTGCAATAAAGAACGTCGGTCAGAATTTCGTTGCCAATGCCATTCGCGAACGAAAGAGAAGAGAGTTCGCTTCATTTGACGACTTCGTTGACAGAATGAGCGACTACGATATGAATAAGCGAATGGTAGAATCGCTTATAAAAAGCGGCGCGATGGACCGCCTTGGAAAGTCGCGTTCGCAGCTCCTTGCAAGCTATGAAACGGTAATCGACGGTGCGACGAGCAAAAAGGGAAACAATATTGCAGGTCAGCTTGACTTTTTCTCAATGGCGCAGGGACTTTCCACCGCTCTTGAATTCAAGTACCCCGATATTCCGGAAATACCGCTTTCCCTGAAGCTCTCACAGGAAAAGGAAGCCACAGGGCTCTATTTCTCGGGACATCCTCTTGATTCTTACAGAAACCATATAGATGATATTGATCACGTTGACATAGTTACACTTTCGGGTGAGGAAGCTTCAAGTGAAAGAAAGCTCTTAACCATTGTCGGTACAGTAAATGACGTTAATGTCAAGACCACGCGAAGTGGCGACAAAATGGCATTCTTCACGCTTGGTGATAGATATAGCGAGATAGAATGTATTGTTTTTTCCAAAACCTATTCACGTGTTTCCCCGTTTATTCAGCAAGACGGCGCTCTTGCCGTTTCGGGAATGCTGCAAATACGTGACGAGACAAGCCCGAGATTCATAGTTTCAAGTATCGTTCGACTGGAAAAGAATGGAGAATATTGCAGGAAAGATAGTTCTGCTAAGGCTGCAAATACCGATATTTCCGAGAATAAGCAGAGCTTTGGCGGTGTACCGAAAAATGCAGACAAGCTATATTTGAGAGTGCCCTCGCTTCAATCAGATGAATTTGTACGTGCAAAAAATCTTGTTGAGATATTTGAGGGTTCGGTAAGCGTTATCTTTTACGATACCGAAACAAAGCAATACCATCCTTCGGGTCTTGGATTTGATGCCACAGAGTACACTCTTAAACAGCTTTCAGAGCTTTTGGGTAATGAAAACGTTGTTTTAAAAATCATAACCACCAGTGAAACTGGTGGTTTGCACAGCCCCTAAAAGGGGCAAAT
>CAZLIB010000273.1:0-1543 GCA_964559465.1 uncultured Lachnospiraceae bacterium | reverse complement strand
GTGGCGTTCCCTGCCATCACCGTTAATTTTGAGCTTTCGGACAAGGCAAATATCGCCGCGATAGAGGCGGCAAACAACGTAAACTCGTTTATTTTCATCGCTTGCAAAAAGCAGATCTCAAACGATACCATTGATCTTTCAAAAATATACACCGTCGGCACGGTAGCCAAGATCAAGCAGTCCATAAAGACGCCCGAGGGCAAGCTACGCGTTATCGCAGAGGGCTTTACACGCGCTACTGCTGAGGAATACAAGGACTTTGCAAATTACAGGGTTGCAGAGGTCATTTGCAAGACCTTAACGCTTGCCGATCCCGATCAGCTTAAGGTGGAGGCACTCACTCGTGAGGCACTTTCTGCAGTCGAGAAAATGGCAGGATTTTTGCCAGCATCTTCAAAGGAAGTAATTACGACCATTAAAACCATAAAGAACCCCGGTGCGCTTGCCGATTTCATCGCTTCTCATATTCTTGTGCGTCACACGGACAAGCAAGAGATTCTTGCTACCTTTGAGCCGATGAAGCGCCTCGAAAAGCTTATTCTTCTTATCGAAGAGGAAACGAGCCTGCTTGAGTGCGAGAGCGCGATACATAAGGAAGTCCGCGCAAGAATGAACAGAAACCAAAAGGAATACTATCTTCGCGAGCAGCTTCGCGTTATCAAAGAGGAGCTTGGCGACACGGGAGATAGCGACGACTACATTGAAAGAATAATTGAAGCGCAGTTCCCCGAGGACGTTGAGACGAAGCTGATAAAGGATGCAGAGCGTATGGCTCGCCTTCCCTTCGGCTCTGCAGAGCTTTCGGTTATGAGAACATATTTTGAAACCGTGCTTGACATTCCGTGGAAGGCTTCCACAAAGGACAGAACGGACATTGAGGCGGCTTCAAGGATACTTGAGCGCGACCACGACGGACTTGAGGACGTTAAGAAAAGAATTCTTGAATTCCTTGCGGTCAAGGAGCTTAATCCAGACCTTAAAAATCAGATAATCTGTCTTGTTGGTCCTCCCGGTGTGGGCAAAACCTCGATAGCTGCATCCATCGCGACCGCTATGAAGCGCAAATACGTGCGTGTTTCCCTTGGCGGTGTAAGAGATGAGGCGGACATTCGCGGTCACAGAAAAACATACGTCGGCGCTATGCCCGGCAGAGTTATAAACGCGCTTATTGAAGCGAAGGTGAACAATCCCCTCATTCTTCTTGATGAGATAGATAAGCTGACGCGCGACGCGCACGGCGATCCAACGTCTGCGCTTCTTGAAGTGCTTGACGGCGAGCAGAACAAGGCGTTCCGCGACCACTTCGTTGAGCTTCCCTTCGACCTTTCAAATTGCTTCTTTATCGCAACGGCTAACACGCTTGACACTATCCCGCGCCCTCTTATAGACAGAATGGAGATAATTGAGATAAAGATATACACAAAGCGCGAAAAGATGAGTATTGCCAAAAATCATCTTATCACAAAGCAGCTTAAGCGCCACGGCTTGAACAAGAGAATGCTGAAGATCACCGACGGCGCACTTGAAGATATAATCGATTTCT
>CAZLIB010000272.1:0-1543 GCA_964559465.1 uncultured Lachnospiraceae bacterium | reverse complement strand
AAGGAGCTTGAGGAGGAAGAGCCTTCTCTGCACCTTTATTGGAACGAGGAGCTTTTCCAGAATGAGGCGCGCCTTATGGGCGACACACAGACAGACCTTTTGAAGCGCCTTATCTTCGAGCGATTCGGAATTGAATGCACTTTTGGCGCGGGAAAGATACTTTACAAGGAAAAGATAGCGCAAAAGGCGATCGGCGTTGGACATTTCGAGCCGCTTAGACACTATGCAGAGGTACAGCTTTTGCTTGAGCCGCAGCCAAAGGGGACGGGGCTCGTATTTGACACGAACATTCCCGAAAATATGCTTTCTACCAACTGGCAGAGGTTGATACTTTCACATCTTTACGAGAAAAATCACCGCGGAGTGCTTATCGGCGCTCTGCTCACCGATACAAAAATTACACTTATAGCGGGCAAGGCGCACCTGAAGCACACCGAGGGCGGTGACTTCCGTCAGGCGACCCTTCGCGCAGTCCGTCACGGACTTATGAAGGGCGGCTGCACTCTACTTGAACCGTTTTATAAATTCCGACTCGAGATACCTTCATCGTTCGTTGGCAGAGCCATGAACGACCTTCAGCAACGGTGTGCTGAATTTGAAATTGAAAGCGCGGGCGAAGAATTTACTGAGATCTGCGGTCGCGCGCCCGTTGCGACCTTGCACGATTACGTTGCCGAAGTTATATCATATACGAGGGGTATTGGTAAGCTCTCGTGCGTGAGCGACGGCTACGAGCCCTGTCACAATCAGGATGAAATCGTGGCGCAATTTAACTATGACCCCGAAAGCGACAGAGCAAATCCGCCACATTCAGTTTTCTGCGCTCACGGCGCTGGATTTGTGGTGAATTGGCGCGAGGTAGATCAGTACAAGCATCTTGACGCAGGTATTTCACTTCTCGAAAATACGGTTTCCGTTATCCCCGGAGCCACATCCCTTGCAAAAAGATATTCTCTTAGTGAAGAGGAAGTCGAAGCGATTATGCTGAGAACGTTCGGGCCGATAAGAAGAAAAAAATACAGTGAGCCGAAGATCATCTCCGCAGACAAGACAAAGCACACCTCAAAAAAATCTACTGTAAAGCAAGAAAGTATGGTTATTGTTGACGGATACAATCTTATCTACGGTTGGGATATGCTTAAGGAGATTTCCGATTACTCTCTTGAAAAGGCGAGAGAAACACTTATGGACATTTTAAGCAATTACGTCGCTTACACCAAGGAAAAGCTTGTTCTTGTTTTTGATGCTTATCTTGTTAACGAGGGTACGGGCTCGGATTTCGAGCACGACGGCTATCGTGTTGTGTTTACAAAGGAAAATCAAACTGCCGATGCATTTATCGAACGAATGATGCACGAGCTTGGTCCTAACTATAGAATAAGAGTAGTCACGGGTGATCGACTTGTTCAGTTCGCCGCCGTTCACTCGGGCATCTCGCGAATGACTGTCAAGGAGTATAACGAAGAGCTTATAACAATCGGAAATGAAATTAATGATTTTGTAAAAAAGCTAAATGAAAAGCAAGAATATATTAAATAACAAA
>CAZLIB010000271.1:0-1547 GCA_964559465.1 uncultured Lachnospiraceae bacterium | reverse complement strand
GGGGCGGATTCCATATCCGCCCGAATGATAGAACGAACATTTTTAGAAACGATTGAAAGATACCCACACATAGAATCAAATGTTTATGTTGTAATGCCAAATCATTTTCACGCGATTATTGAAATATCGCGGGCGGATATGGAATCCGCCCCTACGATTTCGGATATCGTTCAATCGTTTAAAAGATATTCAACATTGGAATATATAAAAATGGTAAAGGAAGGCGTCGTTCCACCTTTTGAAAAACAAATTTGGCAACGTGGATTTTACGACCACATAATCCGCGACAAACACGATTACGAAGAAATATCAAAATACATCTACGAAAACCCACTAAAATGGAAATTTGATGAATTATATTGCAAATAAAACGAAAACCTACCGCGAGGTAGGTTTTAATTTTGTTTTCTCCCAACGAGATAGTCAAGAGAAACGTTATAATAATCAGCCAAACGGATTGCCGCCCAAAGAGGAATTTCGCGTTCGCCGCGTTCATAACGCTGATAAACGGTTGTTTGCATATTGAGATAAGCGGCTACTTCCTTTTGTGTTTTATCTTTATCCTCGCGCAAGTCTCGTATTCTTGGGTAAACGGACATAATAATCTCCTTTTTGCAATAATAAGTAAAATTATTATATGCAAAAAACACCGTAAGGTGTTGACAATAACACCGAACGGTGTTATAATATTGCTGACACAAGGTCAAATTACAGAGCATAATGGAGGTTACTATGTCAAAAAGATGTCCCGAATGTGGAAAAATCATGAAAGATTATGGATCGGTCTGGGAATGTCCTAACTGCGGAATTGAATTGTCCAAAAATTCCAAGAGTGCATTTAAAGTCCCTGAAGGTTGCGAAGCATGTGGCGGACCCTATCCAAGTTGTAAAACTTCATGTCCGATGTTTGATGACTAATTAAAAAGCTCTGCCGAATCGGCAGAGCTTTTGTGTATTCAATGATTATTTACTCTTAATATATTCATCCATAGCCTTAGCCGCGGTTTTACCTGCGCCCATAGCGAGGATAACGGTTGCTGCGCCTGTTACGGCGTCGCCGCCTGCGTAAACGCCCTCACGGGATGTAAGACCGTTTTCGTCTGCGATAAAGCAACCCCATTTGTTTGTTTCAAGTCCCTTGGTTGTGTTTCTGATAAGGGGATTGGGGCTTGTTCCGATGGACATAATTACGCAGTCAACGTCAAGCGTGAATTCGGAGTCGGGCTTAACGATGGGACGGCGTCTGCCGCTTGCATCGGGCTCGCCAAGCTCCATTTCAACGCACTTAAGTCCTGTTACGAATTTATGCTCGTCGCCAAGCACCTCAGTGGGATTTGTGAGAGTTTTGAATATGATTCCTTCTTCCTCTGCGTGCTCAACCTCTTCCTTACGTGCGGGAAGCTCAGCCATACCGCGACGGTAAACGATATAAACGTTTTCTGCGCCAAGACGCTTTGCACTACGTGCCGCGTCCATAGCAACGTTACCGCCACCTACGATTGCAACGTTCTTGCAATCCTTGATAGGTGTATCAGAGCCGGGAAGGT
>CAZLIB010000270.1:0-1558 GCA_964559465.1 uncultured Lachnospiraceae bacterium | reverse complement strand
GAGCCACTTTTGAAAAAGTGGACAAAACAACAGCGCAAAGCGAGTGCTAACACACCGATAAATCCCAATTTATACTTGACTATCTTGCCAAACGGTGATAAAATAAAGCTGTAAATTTTTAAAAGGAGGCGCTTATGTTAAGAAAAGAGAAATATCCAATAATCGAATTTGATGATTGCAGGGACGCGGTCATAAATCCGAGTCATTTGCAAAAGGAATATGATATTTTGCCCTATAATAAGCTCGTTATCTCCTTTTTCGGCGAAGCAATAAATATTCTTCTTGAAGAAAAACGAATTGAAGAGTATCTCACGATAAGCGGAGAAAATCCCATCGTGATATACAAGTTTGTCGATGCGGACGTTCTCCTCACTCACGGAATGGTCGGTTGTCCTGCCTGTGCGGGAAATCTTGACGTTGCAACGGGAATCGGGATAGATAAGGTAATGTTTTGCGGCGGCGGTGGAGTCCTTGATAAAACCATAGAGGTCGGTCAGCTCCTTGTTGTTGAGGGTGCGATAAGGGACGAAGGATTTTCATATCATTACGTGGAACCCTCAAGAATCATTTATTCTCAAGTCGACGTAACAGGAGCGGTCTGCACGTATCTTGGCGAAAGAAATATACCTTATACCAAGGGCTTGACCTGGACGACTGATGCCATCTGCCGCGAAACGCGTGAGCGAGTTGCGGCGCGAAGAGAAGAGGGCGCAAGAATAGTTGAGATGGAGCAGGCGGGTTGTATAGCGGTTGCACAGTTCAGAGGAATAAAATACGGCGGAATAATTTATGCGGGTGACGATGTTTCGGGCGAAGAGTGGGATCAGAGAAACTGGAGAAGCCGAAATGGCATAAGATATGCGCTAATTGATATATGTAAAGATTTAGTACAAATTATTTAATAGATAAAGGAGAAAAGCTATGAATTGCTTGTTTTGTAAAATTATAAAGGGGGAAATTCCCTCAAAGAAGGCGTTTGAAAATGAGAATATTTTTGCGTTTTACGACATCGCGCCACAGGCGCCGGTGCATATCCTTGTGATACCTAAGTCGCATATCGAGAGCGTTGATGGAATAAATGCAGAGAACAGCGCTATCGTTGCGGAGATATTTGAGAATATTCCGCGCATCGCGAAAGAGGCGGGGATTGAAAACGGCTACCGCGTTATCTCCAACTGCGGTGATGATGCTTGTCAAAGCGTGCATCATCTTCATTTCCATATTCTCGGCGGGGCACAGCTATCCGATAAAATGGCATAAAATTAAAAGCTCGGAAAATTCCGAGCTTTCTTATTTATGTGGAGGTTTAATCCTTCAATATAAAAAATTCAAGAGCGATAACAAGGGAAAGGCAAATCACGCCCGAGAAAAGAGAAACCGTGCCAAGCTCCATTCCGCCGATAATGCCAATGAAGCCAAGGAGAGCGATAAAAGCGAACAGTGCCTTTGCGATAACGAGCACGCGGGCAGAGGAGAGAATATCAATTACCATATCAATAAACGAAAGGCATTTATCAGTAAAGTCAATCAAAGCGGGTTCGCGGTGAGTAACACTTTT
>CAZLIB010000269.1:0-1558 GCA_964559465.1 uncultured Lachnospiraceae bacterium | reverse complement strand
ACGATCTTATCCAGCTTGGGGATCTGCATAACGCTTGAATACTCAAACTTTTTCATAAGGGCGGGAGCAACCTCGGCCTTGTACATATCTCTAAGTCTTGCCATTTCTTGCTACCTCCTTATTAAAGTGTTGCGCCGCATTTTGCGCAAACGCGGACTTTTTTACCGTCAACTACTGTGTGCTTAACTCTAACACCCTGGTTGCACTTTTCGCAGTAGAGAGCTACCTTGGAAGCGTAGATTGCGCCTTCAGTATCAACGATACCGCCTGTCTCTCCCTGCTTGCGGGGCTTAACGTGCTTGTGAATGATGTTAGCACCCTCAACGATTACCTTACCCTCTTTTGGGGATACCGCGATAACCTTGCCCTTTGTGCCCTTGGAGTCACCGGAAAGTACTACTACAGTATCATCTGTTTTAACATGCAATTTTGCCATTTTCAGATACCTCCTGATTAAAGTACTTCGGGAGCGAGAGAAAGAATCTTAAGATAATCCTTCTCACGAAGCTCTCTTGCTACCGGGCCAAAGATACGAGTACCCTTGGGGTTTTTATCTTCCTTGATGATAACTGCAGAGTTCTCATCAAACTTGATGTAAGAACCGTCGGCTCTCTTAAGGCCCTTCTTGCTTCTTACAACTACTGCTTTAACTACTTCGCCTTTTTTAACAACGCCGCCGGGAGCTGCCTTCTTAACGCACGCTACGATAACGTCACCGATATTTGCATATCTGCGAGCTGTACCGCCGAGTACGCGAATGCACATGATCTCCTTAGCGCCTGTGTTATCGGCTACCTTCAACACTGTCTGTGTCTGAATCATTTTGCGTTCCTCCTGTTTTCAATACGATCAAGTCGTACCTACTGTAATTTCGCGATTATGATTTAATAATTGTGAACTAAAGACTAAATTATTTAGCCTTTTCGATAATTTCAACAAGTCTCCATCTCTTTGTCTTGGAGAGAGGTCTTGTTTCCATGATCTCAACCTTGTCGCCGATGCCACAAGTGTTTGCTTCATCGTGAGCGTGAACTTTAAGTGTTCTCTTGATGATCTTACCGTAGATGGGGTGCTTAACGTTATCCTGGATAGCAACAACGATTGTCTTATCCATCTTATCGCTTACAACAACACCTACTCTTGTTTTTCTAAGGTTTCTTTCTGTCATGACTCATTCCTCCTTAAGCATTCTTCTCTTGAAGAACTGTCATTACACGAGCGATGTCCTTCTTAACGTCTGAGATTTTGTGGGGATTGTCAAGCTGGCGGATCGCGTTCTGGAAACGGAGTCTGAAAAGCTCGTCTTTAAGTTCTTTAAGCTTTGCTTCAAGCTGTTCTGTTGTCATATTTCTGATTTCTGCAACTTTCACGGCTTATACCTCCTCTTCCTTTGTGATGAACTTACATTTGATGGGGAGCTTGTGAGATGCAAGACGCATAGCTTCCTTAGCTACGTCCTCAGCAACTCCGTCCATTTCAAACATAACTCTGCCGGGCTTAACCACTGCTACCCAGTACTCAGGTGAACCCTTACCGGAACCCATTCGAGTTTCAGCAG
>CAZLIB010000268.1:0-1572 GCA_964559465.1 uncultured Lachnospiraceae bacterium | reverse complement strand
GGTAAGCGTGCAACGGTTATTATTCTTGGCGGTCAGTCCAATGCATCCGGCTGTAGCAGAGACGATTATCTGCAGAAAAACGTCTCCGAGGAAAAATATGCAGAATACAAAAACGGTTACGATAACGTGTATATTAACTACTATTGCTCATCCACAAACGAGTCAAAGGGATTTGTTAAATGTGCGGCAATGCAGGGCGAGGGCGGTGGATTCTTCGGTCCCGAGCTTGGCTTAGCAGAAAAGCTGCATGAGATGTATCCGGACGAGCATTTCTTCATTATTAAGTATGCGTGGGGTGGAACTAATCTGTTTGAGCAATGGCTCTCGCCCTCTGGCAACGGAAGGACTGGTAAATTATATAAGGCCTTCGTAAGCTTCGTTGAACAGAGTATGGAATATCTCATCCAAAAGAACTACGATGTAAAAATAGAGGGTATGTGTTGGATGCAGGGCGAGTCTGACGCCTTATCTGTAGAAAACGGCACCAATTATGAGATGAATTTAACCAATTTTATCAAGGATCTGCGGAAAAGATTTGATTGCTATGCGGCAGATGACGGAATTGCATTCGTAGATGCGCTCATCGCAGATAATCCCGCGTTATGGGTATATTGCGACCTGGTTAATGCGTCTAAGAGAGCTGTTGCCGAGTCCTCGCCGATGAATGCTTTGATTGACACAAACGCCGCAGGTCTCATCTGCACCGAAGAGCCTGAGCCAGAGCCCGATACACCTCACTACGACTCACTCAGCGAAATCAAGCTCGGCCATCTTTTCGCCGAGGAGGTTGCGAGGTTTTTTGATTAAAATGTAACATCTCTAAACAAATGGAGTGCCTTATCTCTGATGCAACGAATTTGATTACAGTTGGAAAGCGACCGTGCTTTTTATTGAATAAATTAAACTAACAAATTTCCATTTATCAAGGAGCGTTCGATATGAAAAACATAACGAAAACAAAATTCTCCTGTCAACGTGACGGGCTGACAATTCGAGGATATGAATACAGACCGCAGGGCGAGAAGCTGCCGATTGCCATTGTAAGCCACGGATTTATGGCAAACTTAATGACCGTAAAGCACTACGCGCAGTTCCTCGCAGAGATGGGCTACGCAGCGTTTTGCTTTGACTTTTGCGGCGGTTGCGTTATGATGGGCAAGAGCGACGGAAAGACTACCGATATGTCCGTTTTGACCGAGGTAAGCGACCTCTGCGCCGTCATTGAATACGCCAAGGGGCTTGACTATACCGACTCGTCAAATATTCTCTTGATGGGTTGCAGCCAAGGCGGATTTGTTTCGGCTCTTGCGGCGGCGAAGCTGAAAAATCAAATCAATAAGCTCGTCCTTTTTTATCCCGCGCTCTGTATCCCCGACGATGCTAAAGCCGGTAAAATGATGTGGGCAAGGTTCGATCCGGAGAACATTCCCGAAACCGTAAAATGCGGCCCTATGAAGCTCGGTTGCTGTTATATTGCCGACGTTGTAAATATGAACCCCTTTGATGAGATAAAGGGCTACGAGGGCGATGTGCTGATCGTTCACGGGACGGCGGATAAGATCGTTGCAAACC
>CAZLIB010000267.1:0-1576 GCA_964559465.1 uncultured Lachnospiraceae bacterium | reverse complement strand
CAGAGTTGACTACGGCAAGACCTTTAAGGGCTCACTCACCGCTTCTTCTGCGGCCACAGTGCTTGCTTTTGAGGTTTATAGGCAAAATAGATAATAAAAAGCTGAACGTATTTGCGTTCAGCTTATTTATTATTCTACTGAGAATTTATATACGGTCGTATAGTCGTATTTTTCTTCGGGATTTAATATCACATTAGTAAAATTGCTGTGATTTATTGAATCAGGCATGTGCTGTGTTTCAAGGCAAAAAGCCATTTGTTTATTTTGCGAACATTCGTTCTTGAAGGGATATTTCTCATTTGTTAAGAAATTTCCCGAATAAAATTGCACGCATGGCTGATTCGTATACATTTCCATAACCCTGCCCGATGACTCGTGAATGACTCTTGCACGAAGTTTTGGAAGCTTGCTTTCGCCGCCAACAAAGTTCATACAATGGTCGTATCCGCCAGCAATTATAAGATCGTTATCGCGCAAATGAATATCTCTGCCGATCTCTTTGGGTACTCTGAAATCAAACGGAGTTCCCTGCACTCTTCTGATCTCACCCGTGGGTATCAAGCTATCATCCGTAGGCAAATATGTATCAGCATCAAGCCAAAGCTCGTGATCATATATCTTGCCTGAATTATAGCCGCCAAGGTTAAAATATGTGTGATTTGTAAGATTGATAATTGTGCGCTTGTCTGTGGTTGCCTCATATCTTATAGAGAGCGAACCATCGTTTTTAAGGGCATATGTGACAGTTACAGCGAGATTTCCGGGATACCCCTCATCTCCGTCCTTTGAAAGCAAGAAAAGCTTTATAGAGGGCTCTGTGGCGTCGTTAAGGGACAATGCTTGCCATATCTTCTTGTCAAATCCCTCTTTGCCGCCGTGGAGATGGTTTGGGCCGTTGTTGATATACATATTATAATCGATGCCATCAAGCGCAAATTTACCGCGGCAAATTCTGTTGCCGACACGACCAATGATTGCACCCTGATAGCCGTCTGCCTCAATGTATGACTGCAGGTCATCATATCCGCAAATTACGTCTGCGACTTCCCCGTTTTTGTCGGGTGTATATATGCTAAGTAAAGTAGCGCCGAAATTAGAAATTATAACGCTCATTCCGTTAGCATTTGTAAGTGTATATTTATAAACCTCGCACCCGCGGTGCGTGCCGAATAGTTCTTTTGTTATGCTCATACGCTTCTCCTTGTGATTTATAGTATAGATAATAAATCTGATAATTTTAATATGGTATCATCAGCGATATTAGTAGCAAGACTTGAGTCTTGATATATTGCCAACCCATTTTTTATCCACACAGTTTTCATTCCAATCGCTTTAGCAGGGATAATATCATTATCGAGCCGATCACCAACCATAGCGCTTTCCGCTGCGGTACATCCTGCAAGCTCAAATGCCTTTTCAAAGATTTTCTTGTCGGGCTTGGCATATCCAATATCTGCGGATGCAGCAATTATGTCGAAGTATTGACGTAAGCCCCATGATTCCAAGCGTTCTGCAGTTCCAAGCTTTTGGTTTGCGATAATGCCGAGTTTATATCCCTTATCAACGAGAGCCGCCA
>CAZLIB010000266.1:0-1584 GCA_964559465.1 uncultured Lachnospiraceae bacterium | reverse complement strand
TGGTCCGGCGCACACATATCAGCCATTTCCGCAATCCAATTCAGTATGTATTTGTTATTTGTAGGTGTATTTTTAAGCATAACTTACCTCCTTATAACAGTTTATGAGTAATAATTAACCGTATTGTACCATAAAAATATGTTTTCTTCAATATAAAATAATAATTTTTTCAAAAAACATTGAACAAATGTTTGCATTTTTTAAAAACATATGTTATAATGGTATCAGCAAACTACGATCGGAGAAAAATTATGAAAAATAATGACCTTACTAAAAAGGAAAAATTAGTATTTGATTATCTTGTAAAAGTAATAAATGAAAACGGATATGCACCCTCAGTTCGTGATATTGGTGCTGATCTTGGAATAAAAAGCACCTCAAGCGTGCATCTTTACCTTCATAATCTTGAGGCAAAGGGATTTATTGAGCAGGATGCAGGAAAAAAGAGAACTATTCGTCTTTGCGCACCTTATGCGAGGGCGTTTGGCAGAGTTCCGCTGATTGGTGCGATAACCGCAGGATCTCCTATTCTTGCGGTAGAAAATTTTGAAGGATACGTTGACTTACCATGGAATAATGCGAAATATTCTACCGATGAGCTTTTTGCACTCAAGGTAAGAGGCGAGAGTATGATCGACGCAGGCATTTTTGATGGCGATATAGTAATCGTTAGAAAGGGAAGCTATGCCGATAACGGTAGGATAGTCGTAGCACTTATTGAAGATGAAGCAACAGTCAAGACATTCTATCGCGAGGACGGACATTTTCGTCTTCAACCCGAAAACAAGACGATGGAGCCGATAATTACTTCTGACGTTGCTTTGCTTGGTATCGTTATAGCGAGCTTTAGAAATTATGAATAAATAATGCAAGGGTCGATCCCCCTTGAAAAAATTTTCAAAAAAATTCAAAAAAGGTATTGACATTTTTGTAAAAAGGTGTATAATGTCAGTGTTGCGTTAATAAACGCAGCATGCGAGAGTGGCGGAACAGGCAGACGCGCACGTTTGAGGGGCGTGTGGGAGACCGTACGGGTTCGATTCCCGTCTCTCGCACCACAATAGAAAAGGGAGTGCAAAAGCACTCCCTTTTCTATTGTTGCAAGGGGTGAGGAATTGAATCCGTCCCTCGAACGCTTGCGTTCGAGGATCGGGTGCGACGCCGCGCGTGAAATTTGATGAAATTCGAAAACAAAAGTGGCGCGCCGAGCAATCGACTTGCGTTCTTGCGACCGCATTTTGCAAGCAAAAACGTCGAATTGCAAATAGGATGTTCCGTGCTTGCACGGGAACTCCTCGGCGAATTTAGATCGCTCCGCGAGCCTTCCCCTCATTCAAATTAACCAAATAATACCCAACCGATCGGTTGGATATTTTTGTTTTTACCCTTTTGCACCCTTTCGTTCACTTTATACCTTTTCGTTGAATTTATGTGTAATCGTTCAATTTTTGTCTTTGTCAACAGACACTTTAACCAAACACCCCAAAAAATTCTAAATTGCGAATTATTTTTTTATTTTACTATAAAATCCACTTGACAAATGCCGTTCTTACTGTTATAATAGGTATAACCCTAATAGGAACA
>CAZLIB010000265.1:0-1590 GCA_964559465.1 uncultured Lachnospiraceae bacterium | reverse complement strand
AACAAAGCCGTTAACGTCTGCGGAGCAGACGTCGCCACCAATAACTGTATTTCGATAGACAAGTATATTGACCTGAACCTCGCCATCATAATTCGGGTAGTTCGTAACAGTGTAGGTATAGCGCATCACACTTTTCTTTTTAAATGCAGAAAGGTCAAGCCCCTGCTTGCGCTGAATTTCGTTGTATTCTGCAAATATTTTGTCAAATTCCGCAGGAATGAGAACCTCCTGCTCTTTTATTGCCTGCGCGTTTACCTCCCAGCCAAATTGCTTTAAGAAATTGATCCTATCCTCGTTCGATTTTATCTTTTCATAATTGTACGAAACGTCCGAGCCCACCTGTGCGGCATCATTCCCTGCTGTGTAGGTAGGTACAAATGCAATTAGCGTGATAAGTGCAACGAGAGCAAGGCAAACTACCGCAAAAAACTTTATCGTATTAGCGTGAAATGAATAAATAAACATCTTTAGTCCTCCCCTTAAGAGCTTGTGTCTGTTTGATTATATGCGCGAAGCGGGAATTTCATTCTTAAAGATAACTAAATTTTCAACCCATATTCCAAAGGCCTCAAATAAAGCGTCGAGAGACGCAACAAACCTTTTTGCTCGACACGGCTCAAGTAATATTCTCCACAGCCATTCAAAATGCGCTTCCTGTATAAGCGCGGGCGCGCGCTTTACCTCTCCCGACCATACATCGAGCGACCCACCAAGGCAGGCAAACACCTTGACCGAAGGAAGCTTATCCGCATTTCTGCAAACGAATATCTCCTGTCTTGGAAATCCCCTGCACACTATCACTATGTCTGCACGCGAAACGTTGATCTTATTGCAGACGGCTTCTTCCTCATAGGGCGAAAAATAACCGTGATGAACGCCGCAAATACGCAATCCGTGATGCTTTTTGGCAAGCTCCCTGCCCGCCTTTTCCGCAACGTCACCTATTCCGCCAAGCAAGAATACTCGCAATCCGCGCTTGCTCGCCTCTCTGATCAATCTCTCGCCGAAATCAATGCCCGCACAGGTGTTTTTAAGAGGTGTGCCAAGCAAATATGCAATAATTTTTATTCCTGTGCCGTCAGAAAGATTGACCGAGGACGAGTTCAATATATCTCTTATCTCCCCGTCTTTTCTTGCCCCTGAGAGCATTTCAAGATTTGGAGTAAAGAACCTCCTCTGCTTGCCGGAAATCAAGCTATTGCGGGCAAGAAGAATAGCTTCCTTCATAGAAATATCGTCCACTCTCACGCCAAATAAATTTACTCTTTTTTGTAACATAAACTCTTTCTCCCGTTGACAAAATATGAAAAATGTGCTATCATATTTTATTATGATAGGTAAGTGTGTGCTTTATTCACACAGCGCCGATTTCGAGGGGTGTTTTGCTCTGCCGACACGGTAAATTCAAGGCAATTCGTCCCGACTTTATGACGGTCATAAGGTCAAACATTTGAGAAAATGGCAAAGGACAAAAAATTAGTAGAACAGATCACGTCCATGGACGTTGACTTCGCCCAGTGGTACACCGACGTTTGCAAAAAAGCAGAGCTTATGGACTATTCAAGCGTTAAGGGTTGCATGATATTCCGT
>CAZLIB010000264.1:0-1602 GCA_964559465.1 uncultured Lachnospiraceae bacterium | reverse complement strand
TTGAAGACTACAATGTTGACACGGTGATAGACCTTGTTCTTCCCAATGGAGTGAATTCCCATGAAAAGCAAATTACACTGCAGCTTAATACATCCAAATAAGTTCTATGGCAAAATTGTTGATAAACAATATTAAAATCGGTCTTGACGATGACGAAGCACTCGCTATTCTTCAAGCAAAGCGCATACTGGCCAGGGAAGGCATTAAACCTTCTGACCTCGTGCTCTCAATTCACAAAAAATCCATAGACGCAAGAGATAAGAACAATATTCGTTTAGTATACTCAATTCTTGCGACTACCCATGATAAAGTAACTCTGTCAGATAAGTCGATCATCAGGACACTTGATAAAGATGAAATAATTATAGAATATGGTCGTGAAAATCTAATCGAGCGTCCATTTATAGTTGGTATGGGACCTGCCGGAATGTTCTGCGCTCTAATGCTTGCTGAGCAAGGTTACCGTCCCATTATTATTGACAGAGGTGACAATGTTACCGATAGAACAAAATCACTCGAAGCGTTTATAAAAACGGGAAAACTCGACCTTGAATCAAACGTACAATTTGGTGCAGGAGGTGCCGGAACTTTCTCTGACGGTAAGCTTACAACAAGAATCAACGATTCCAAATGCGATTATATTCTTTCGCGATTTGTTGAGTTTGGTGCTCCAGAGGAAATTTTAGTAAAAGCAAAGCCCCATATTGGAACAGATATACTTACAACAGTAGTTGATAACATTCTATCTAAGATAGAAGATCTTGGCGGTACGGTAATATACCGTTGTAAAATGACTGACATTAAATCCTTAACTGACTGCGTTGAGGTAATCACTACAAAAGGTTCATATAAAACAAGTGCACTTGTTCTTGCCCCAGGTCATAGTGCTAGAGATACTTATAGAATGCTTCTTTCAAATGGATTTGTAATCGAGCCCAAGCCCTTTTCGGTTGGAGTCAGAGTGGAGCACTTGCAACAAGATATAGACGCCGCATTGTTCGGTAGATTTTCAGGTCACAAAAAGCTTGGAGCAGGCGAATATAATCTCTCCGACACTAAGGGCGGACGTGGTGTTTATACCTTTTGTATGTGTCCTGGCGGTGAGGTTGTTCCTGCAACCTCTCAGGAGCTTGGTGTTTGTGTGAATGGTATGAGCAAATATAAACGTGACGGAAAAAATGCTAACTGTGCCGTAAACGTATCAGTATTTACCGAAGATTACGGAGATACCCCCATAAAAGCTATTGAATTTCAAGAAAATCTTGAAAGAAAAGCATACCTAGCCGCAGGCGGTGATTATTTCGCCCCCATTCAGCTTATGGGGGATTTTATGTCTGACAAAGCTGTAAATGCGCCTTCAAGAATCCTTCCTACTTATGCTAACGGTGAGAGAACTGTAGTAACTTCACTCGCCAATATATTACCTCACTTTGTAACTCAAAGATTAAAAGAGGGCTTCTCAATATTTGATAAAAGGATAAATGGCTTTGCCGTGTCCGACGCTGTTCTTACAGGTGTGGAAACAAGAACCTCTGCTCCTATAAGAATAATACGAAGCGGCGATTTATCAGCTATTCCCGATTCAAGAATATATCCCTGCGG
>CAZLIB010000263.1:0-1612 GCA_964559465.1 uncultured Lachnospiraceae bacterium | reverse complement strand
GCGAAGCAAGACGGAGAGGGCATTTTGAAATCAAACTAACTTTTTAAACTCCCCGTTAAATCCCGATTTGTTTGTACAATAATACACCTTCGCGACAATCAATTTTTCCTTCGGCATCAAAATTCTTCCCCATTATTGTAGACAAACACAAAAAAATATGTTATACTAAACTGAATATATGTGTTTATTTATCTTTTACAGAAAAGAGGACGATATTTTGAGCAACAATTTATTATCTACACAGCCCTATAAGGGCACGCGCGATTTTTACCCCGCCGAGATGCGCTTTCGCAACTGGTTCTTCGGTAAAATAAGGGAGGTTCTTGAGCTTTCCGCTTACGAGGAATACAATGCGCCGATGATCGAGGAGCTTGAGCTCTACATCGCGAAAAGCGGCGAGGAGATCGCAAAGAAGCAGACATACAATTTCACTGACAGAGGCGACCGTCAGCTTGCTATCCGCCCCGAGATGACCCCCAGTGTCGCTCGTATGGTTGCGGCAAGGATGAACGACCTTAATATGCCTCTTAAGTGGTTCTCAATTCCCAATATGTACCGCTATGAGCGTCCCCAGCGCGGCCGTCTTCGCGAATTCTGGCAGCTCAACGTTGACATCTTCGGATGCGACGGCTTTGAGGCGGATATGGACATTATTGAAAGCGCTATCAACGTTCTTCGCGTATTCGGCGCTGACGAAACTATGTTCAAGGTACACATCAACAACCGCCGCTTCTTCAACGACGTTATTTGCGCTATCAGCGGCGCTGATGCAGAGGGAGCAAAGCTCGTTTCAAAGGTCGTTGACAAGAAGAACAAGATTCCGCGTGAGGTTTATGAAAAGGAAATGGGCGAGCTTGGCATTGATGCCGAAAAGCTTGCAAAAATTGATGCTCTTTACACAATGAGCGTTGAAGAAGCAACTGCTCTCTGCCCCGACTCGCTCGGCGCAAAGGAGCTTTCCGACCTTTTCGCGCTCCTCAAGGAAACAGGACTTGACAAATACTGCGTATTCGACTTCGGCATCATCCGCGGTCTTGACTACTATACAGGCACAGTATTTGAGGTGTTCGACGAAGCGCCCGAGAACAACCGCGCTATGTACGGCGGCGGTCGCTACGACAACCTTGTTGGACTTTTTGTAAAGAACGCTAAGGTCAGCGGCGTTGGATACGGTATGGGCGACGTTACGCTTGAAAACTTCCTTGTGACACACAATCTCGTTCCCGATTTTTCAGAGGGTGCTACAAAAGTACTCGTTGCAAGATTCAACGACGTTCCCTATAACGAATATATCAAGCTCACCGCTTCCCTTCGCGATACAGGCGTTACGAGTGCGCTTTATCTTGGAACAAAGAAGTTCGGCAAACAGATTGACTACGCAATCAAAGAGGGCTACACACACATCGTTATAATGGGCGGCAGTGAATATGAAAACGGCATCGTAAAGGTTAAAAATCTTATTACGAGAGAAGAAAACGAGGTTGCCCTTGGCGAGCTTGCTTCTCATTTTACAAAATAACATTCAAATAAATCGGGATTTATCAGTGTGTTAGCACACGCTTTGTGCGATTGTTTTGTCCACTTTTTTAAAAGTGGCTCTCCACGAGCAGTG
>CAZLIB010000262.1:0-1618 GCA_964559465.1 uncultured Lachnospiraceae bacterium | reverse complement strand
ACCATTCTCTGAACTTCACTTGTACCTTCATAGATTTCAGTAATCTTTGCATCACGCATCATTCTCTCAACGGGATATTCACGGGTATAACCGTAACCGCCGTGAAGCTGAACTGCCTTTGTTGTAACGTCCATAGCCGTTTCAGCAGCAAAGAGCTTTGCCTGCGCAGCGTTTACAGAGAGCGTAGGAAGCTTGTTAGCCTTTGCATTAACTGCTGCATAAACAAGACCCTTAGCAGCTGCAACCTTGGTTGCCATATCAGCAAGCTGGAACTGTGTGTTCTGGAATGCAGAGATGCTTCTGCCGAACTGCTTTCTTGATTTAACGTAGCCGATAGTTGCATCAAGCGCGCCCTCTGCAATACCGAGTGCCTGTGCGGCGATACCGATACGACCGCCATCAAGTGTCTTCATAGCGATCTTAAAGCCATCGCCGCGCTTACCAAGAAGATTTTCTTTAGGAACCTTAACGTTATCAAAGATAAGCTCGCATGTTGCAGAACCGCGGATACCCATCTTCTTTTCCTTTTTACCAACTGAGAAGCCCTCAAATGCCTTTTCAACGATGAATGCACTCATCTCGGGGCCCTTGGGTGTCTTGCCTGTAATAGCAATAATAATATACGTTGAAGCATAGCCTGCATTTGTGATGAAGATCTTACTTCCGTTAAGAAGATAGTGATCATCCATCTCAACTGCTACTGTCTGCTGGTTTGCAGCATCAGTACCCGCGTTGGGCTCAGTAAGACCAAACGCGCCTATCTTTCTACCTGTTGCCAAGTCGGGAAGATATTTCTTTCTCTGATCCTCTGTACCGTATTCAAGAATAGGTGCAACACAAAGAGATGTGTGAGCGGAAAGAATAACGCCTGTTGTTGCGCAATGCTTGGAGAGCTCCTCAACTGCGGATATATACATATAGTAGTCGCCGCCTGCACCTTCATATTCCTTAGGAACGATGATACCCATAAGCCCCATCTTCCCCATCTTTTCAACAGTTTCTGCGGGAAAACGCTCCTGCTCGTCAACCTCTTGCGCAAGAGGCTTAACTTCGGTTTCAGCGAAATCCTTGATCATCTGTTCAAACAGAATTGATTTGTAATTTGCCATTTTGATTTCCTCCTTGGGTGAACATATACCGTTCTGCCCTTTTATGTAATGTTTTTTATTAGTCGTTAAAATTTAACTGTTGCCATACCGGCGATAACCACCTTGCCGTCCTGGTTGTAGCAAGTTGTATTGAGCTTTACGATATGCTTATCCTCGCGAATTTCAGCAATCTCACATTCTGCCGTAATAGTATCACCAAGGAATACGGGAGCTGTAAACTTAAGCTCCTGTCCAAGATAGATAGTTCCGGGACCGGGGAGTTTATTTGCAAGAACTGCGGAAATAAGACCGGATGTGAGAATACCGTGAACGATTCTCTTGCCGAAAATTGTTGTCTTAGCATATTCCTCATCGAGATGGATGGGGTTGGTGTCAAGGCTGACCTCTGCAAATGCTCTGAGATCTGCATCGGTAAATGTTTTCTGTACG
Source organism: uncultured Lachnospiraceae bacterium (assembly GCA_964559465.1). Lineage (GTDB taxonomy): Bacteria > Bacillota > Clostridia > Oscillospirales > CAG-272 > RGIG4608. Next base: position 80 of record CAZLIB010000262.1, on the reverse strand, counting down.
GACGCTTTTTTTACTACGTAAAGTTCGCAAAATTTCCTTATTTTTTCCACCAAGTTTAAAAAAATATGAACAATATTAAT
>CAZLIB010000261.1:0-1630 GCA_964559465.1 uncultured Lachnospiraceae bacterium | reverse complement strand
ACCTATAAGGTGACCAACTATAAGGGCGAGGGCGAGGTTTTTGCAAATCTTTTCGTCTACCGCAGCAATATCGTAGCCTGCGACCTGTCCTCTGCAAGCCCAGAGGGCTTCGTAGTCCCCTTGACCCTAGTCGACAGATCAAGCCTTAAGTAAAAAAGCAAAGAGAAGACCGTGGCATAAAGCTGTGATCTTCTCTTTCTTGTTATTCTATAAAGTGTACTCTTTTTCCGTCGTAGCCCGAATGCGCCTTAGGCTTTTCGTCGGGATATCCGATTTTGATGATCGCGAAGGGAATTTGATTGTCGGTAAGATCCAGGGCCTCGCTCACCTTCTCCATAACCCTTTTCTGCGGATGAACACCGCACCAGCAGGAGCCGAGGCCGAGCATTGTGGCTTGTAGGAGAATATTCTCACAAGCCGCCCCCGCGTCGTGCATCCAATAATCGCTGATTGGGGCAGGGAGAGCGCGGTTAAGATCTCCTACAACCACGATAACAAGCGGCGCTTTCATTCGGGTGAAAAGACCTGACTTAGAGAGCCTTTCGAGAATATGTCCGTTTGTCACCGCAAAGAATTCCAAAGGACGCTTGTTACAGGCCGAGGGAGCCGAGTCCGCCGCCTCCAGAAGCTTTTCAATCAGCTCTTTTTCAACGGGCGTTTCCTTAAATTTTCTGATACTGCGTCTTTCTAAGATCGGATTACTCACGCCTTTTCCTCCTCGGGTATTTCTTCATTTGTCTTTTCCTTCGCCTTTTTTTGAGGCTCGGAGAGCGCCAGCTTATTTAGCAGACCGCCAAGCTGCATACCGAGGGTAATAACGACCAGAATTCCCAGTATATAGGCCATAAGCGTTGTTTCAAAGCTGCCAAAGATATCCAGCATATAAATCGAATAATCGCCGTAGGGGTCCATACCAAAGTGGCTCTTGTGGAACACGAAGTTAAGAAAAACGCCGAAGCCTATTATAGAATACATACAGATTATCGCCTTTTTCCAGCCATCAAAATTGCATTTGACCTGCCCCGAAATGATCAGGAAAGCGCCGTAAAGCGATGCAAGAAGGTGGCAGGCCGACTCCGCGGTGTAATTTAAAGAAGCCTCCAGCTTATATCTGAAAATGTAAGCGTACTGAGGGCTGAAGAGCAGAGCAACGAACATTCCCACCCAAAGAAAAGCAATAGCGCTGTTGCAATAGGACTTAACCCTGTCACTCATAAAAACGGTGAGAGGGATCAAGGTCATAATCATCGGGCTGATATTGTCCAGCGTAAGATATCCGTCGTCAAGTCCGCCGGACTGATAAGACGCATAGGTCCATCCGAAGAAGAACACCAGGTCTACGATGATAAACAGGGTGTTCGCAACCTTTATGTTTATCATTTTGCGGTAAATACACAGCAGGGTAAGAGTGATAAAGTAGCAGGCAACCATAATGCCTACCATTTGCACCATATTCATAAAACGCTACCCCCAGAAGCTGTTGCTTTTATCCTTTTCCCCGTCTGTCTCGGGCTCGGGAACATAATCAAAAACAATCGTTGCATCTTCTCTGCACCAGCCGTCAGCATAGCCTTGAGGAAGTCCGTTTGCCTCGGAAATGTAAAGCCTGATTGTCATATTTGGGGTGTTG
>CAZLIB010000260.1:0-1630 GCA_964559465.1 uncultured Lachnospiraceae bacterium | reverse complement strand
GAGATTTTCAAAGAAATCAGGCATATTGTTATATTCAATGATGCTTAAAACGGTCGAATCCCCGGGTGTCCTTTCGGATAAGTGCCGTGCTGCAGCCTCTGCACACCTACTTCCTGAATATGGGTTGTAAAAAATGTAGATCATAGTAATGCCTTTCTTGGTGAGCATTTTACGACAAGATTCTACACCAAATTGAAGGCGATTTCAACAATTCTCAATAAGAGTTGATAAAAATTGTCAATTTATTAATATATCAACAAAAGTTGATAAATGCCGATTTCGATAAAGTCCAAAAAAGCCGACGCGATGAAATCGGTCGGCATTGTAGCTTTTAGGAGCGTTTATTTCTGATTTTTTTCCTTGTAAGGTCAAAGCTGATGCTAGTTACCCAGCGCACAGTTTCGTCGGGGCAAGAGCCGTCAAGCGCGAGGGTGAGCCAATGCTTTTTGCTCATGTGGTAGGCAGGGAATATGCCGTTCTCACGCCACAGGTCGTCCATAATCTCGGGTGCGCATTTGAGGTTAACAACGTCGATATACCCCTCGGCGTTTGGTATTATTCGGTTTTTTGGAATATTCATAACCAGTGCGAACCATTTGCGATTATCGGTATGACGAAATACCCGGCTGTCAAGGTCGTCCTCAAACGGACAGTCGTATTTTATTCCGTAATGTTCTTCAATATGTGTTTCAAATTCTTGTCTTGTCATTGTTTTTACCTCGGCGGTGATTAGAATTTTGATTTGTCGGGTGGCTTAATATCACAATCAACGTAGGGGCGCGCTTTGTGCGTCCGCAACAAACGTAAACTAACTTTTTAAACATACCGCTAAACCCCAATTTATTCATGCTAACACAATTACTATACCACAAGTAGCACAATTTTTCAATTATTATTGCAATTTATCTTGAAAAGTGCTACAATTATTTCAATAAATAAAACGGAGGAACAAATAATGAGAAAGAATTTTGGACCTAAATCATGGCTTTACCCTATGCCCGTGCTTATCGTTGGCACTTATGACGAAAAGGGCAACCCTAACGCGATGAATGCCGCTTGGGGCGGAATTTACGACACAAATCAGGTTATGGTTTGTCTTGCTCACGAGCATAAGACCACCGAGAATATAAAGAGAACGGGCGCGTTCACCGTCAGCTTCGCGACTGCAGAAACGGTAGCCGAGTGTGACTACGTTGGCATCGTTTCCGCAAACGACGTTCCCGATAAATTTGAGCGTGCGGGCTTCCACCACGTAAAGAGTAATTTTGTTAATGCTCCCGTCATCGCAGAGCTTCCAATGACCATTGAATGTGAGCTTATCAAGTTCAACGAGGACGGAATTTGTATCGGTGAAATTGTGAATGTTTGTGCAAAAGAAGAAATATTGAACGAAAAAGGACAAATAGACGCAAAGAAGCTCAACCCAATCTGCTACGATAGCTCCACCCACGTTTATTGGACTTTGGGAGAAGTTGCAGGCCACGCTTTTTCAGACGGGAAGAAGATAAACTAATAAAGTTGGAGAAAAGATAATGTCAGAACCCTATTACAAGCCTTGCAGAGAGCTTGATACTGCCAACGAGCTGATTGAAAAATACTTTAATACACAGCAATATGAAAAGTGCTTTGA
>CAZLIB010000259.1:0-1636 GCA_964559465.1 uncultured Lachnospiraceae bacterium | reverse complement strand
GGTTTTTTAAACAATTTGCGGAGCCCATGCCTATAATTCTTCTTGTTGCCGCCGCAATTTCTGCAGGTATTGAAATTTACGAGGGTATTGCATCGGGGCATTTCGGCTTCCCCTCTGATGTAATTATTATTCTGGCTGTTGTTCTTATCAATGCTATTCTTGGTGTTCTTCAGGAAAGCAAGGCTGAAAAAGCTATCGAAGCTCTTCAAGAAATTGCCGCCGCCACAAGTAAGGTCATCAGAGATGGGCATCAGATCACCGTTAAGAGCGAAGATCTTGTTGTCGGTGACATCATAGTTCTTGAGGCAGGAGATGCTGTTCCCGCTGATGCAAGAATTATTGAATGTGCTTCCTTAAAGGCAGAAGAAGCTGCTCTTACAGGCGAGTCGGTTCCTGTTAACAAAACGGAAACTGTAATAGATGCTGATGAGGTTACGCTTGGCGACCGCAAAAATATGGTGTATATGGGTAGCGTTATCGTTTACGGACGTGGCAAGGCAATAGTTACAAGCACGGGTATGGATACAGAAATGGGTAAGATCGCTGACGCGCTTGCAAATGCGCAAGAAGGCAAAACGCCCCTCCAGATCAAGCTTTCACAGCTTTCAAAGATCCTTACAGTTCTCGTAATCATTATTTCTATTCTAGTATTCGGCATCAACGTTGTACGCGAGTTTTTGACATCAGGTGCATTTACCTTTGATAAGATAATGGACTTCTTTATGGTTGCAATCTCACTTGCAGTTGCGGCTATCCCCGAGGGACTTTCAACTGTTGTAACGATCGTTCTTTCCATCGGTGTTACAAACATGTCTAAGAGAAATGCGATCATTCGTAAGCTTACTGCTGTCGAAACTCTTGGTTGCACACAAATTATTTGCTCTGACAAAACAGGTACTCTTACACAGAACAAGATGACAGTTGTTGACCACTATGGCGACAATGAGGCGCTTTTGGCAAATGCAATGTCACTTTGCTCTGACGCCGAATTCGACGTTGATGAAAATACCGCTATCGGTGAGCCCACAGAGTGTGCGCTCGTTAACTATGCAGAAACACTTAATCTTTCCAAAAATACTCAAAAGCAGCTCTTTGTCAGAATTGGTGAAGTTCCCTTCGATTCTATGCGCAAGATGATGACAACCGTTCACAAGACCGAAAGTGGTGACCTTGTTCAGTTCACAAAGGGTGCGCCCGACGAAATTCTCAAGGTATGCTCCTCTGCTCTTATAGGCGGTAAAGTAGTTCCTATGACCGACGATATCAAAGGGCAGATACTCTCCGCTAACAAAGCTATGGCCGATAAGGCGCTTCGTGTGCTTGCTGCTTCAAAAAAGGAGCTTTCTGAAGCTCCCACGCTATATGAGCCCCAATCGCTTGAAAACGAGCTTTGCTTTATTGGTATGGTAGGTATGATAGACCCTGTTCGCCCGGAGGTAAAACCCGCTATCGATGAATGCCGACTTGCAGGTATACGTCCTATTATGATCACAGGTGACCACAAGGACACCGCCGTTGCCATAGCAACTCAACTTGGCATTATTACTGATGCAAGCCAAGCGATCACGGGCACAGAGCTTGACGATATCTCCGACGAAGATTTTGAAACTCTCGTTGAAAAATATTCCGTTTACGC
>CAZLIB010000258.1:1449-1662 GCA_964559465.1 uncultured Lachnospiraceae bacterium | reverse complement strand
AGAATCGTTCCGAGTATTGCGTAACGTTTTGGTTGCTTCGCTCAAGCCGGAGGATAAGGTTATCATGGCAACAAGTTCTGTCCCGGGCGAAGGCAAGACGACAATCGTTACAAACGTTGCGCTTGCACTTGCGGACTATGATAAAAAGGTGTTGCTGGTTGATGCCGATGTAAGACATCCGAGTGTTATGAAGCTTCTTGAAACAGACGAAGG
>CAZLIB010000258.1:0-1439 GCA_964559465.1 uncultured Lachnospiraceae bacterium | reverse complement strand
GAAGAAAAAATTGAGTACAAGGCAGTAACGGATTTTTATAAGATAGCTCATTTGCCCGAGTATAAGATACATGTTCTCGTCCTCAACTCAAACGATGAGAAGAATAACGATTATTTCAGTTCGGGTAAAATCAAGAAGATGCTCGATTCAGTAAGGGATAAGTTTGACTATATACTTGTGGATACTCCTCCCTGTGGTCTGATTTCCGATGCTTTGTTTGTTGCACAGGCTGTTGATGCGGCATTCTATATCATATATCAGGATGCAGTCAGAATCTCCAGAATCCGCAGCGGACTTGATCATCTCATGTCAACGGATGTCAATATTGTGGGAAGTGTAATAAACGGTACAACCATGGGCTTCTCGGGCTATGGCTACGGTTATGGTTACGGCTACAGCTATGGCTATGGTTATGGTTATGGCTACGGTAAGAAATACGGCTACGGTTACGGCGAAAAAACAGAACGCAGGAATCACAAATCCAAACGTACTCATAAGCGCAAAAAAGAACACTGATTGAAAGGCTGGCAGAAATGAAACGCTCCAAGGATTATGCACACTTGCTGAGCAATATGCTCAGGGAGTGGAAATGGCTTCTCGGATATGTTGTGAAGTACAGATTCGTGTTAATGGTATATATTGTCCTTGGCCTTTTTGCTACCTGTATGTCCTTGGGCACCTCTGTTGCCACGAAGTATCTTATTGATACGGTTGTTTCTCATTCAAGTGAGAATATTGTGCGCTACGCTGTGCTTGTCATAGGCCTTGCGGTTTTTCAGCTTGTATTTCAGGCTTTGACTTCTTGGCTCACTTCAACGGTGAGCACACGCACAAACAACGAAATACGGCAGGAGATTTTCTCACGTATAGTAAAAGCAGGGTGGGAGGATATACGCGGCTTTCATTCGGGCGACCTTCTTAACCGTCTTGAAAGTGACGTTTCAACGGTATCTGCCGCGGTTATCAGTTTTATTCCGAGCGTTTTTACAAGGCTTGTTCAGTTTTTCGGTTCGCTTGCAATAGTTCTGTACTACGATAAAACGATGGCTGTGCTTGCTCTTATGAGCGCCCCTTTCCTCTTTCTCTCTTCAAGAGTGCTGATTAAGACCATACGCAAATTCAGCAAGCAGAGCAGAGAAATCAACGGTAAAATACTTTCCTATACGGAAGAGTCGGTTCAAAATATACAGATTATTAAAGCCTTTGACCTGACGAAGGAATATGCAAGCAACTTTAAAACCATTCTTGACAACTACCGACAAGTCAAGCTCTCTTATGATAAGTTCAGTATCATTATGACACTTTGCTTTTCTCTCATAGGTCTGGCAGTTTCCTATTCCTGCTACGGATGGGGTGTTTACCGCCTGTGGCAGGGGGCAATAACCTACGGCACCATGACTCTTTTTCTGCAGATTTCCGGCTCGCTGACCTCATCCTTC
>CAZLIB010000257.1:0-1668 GCA_964559465.1 uncultured Lachnospiraceae bacterium | reverse complement strand
GAAGGTCATGAGGTTCAAATCCCATCTCCGCAACCAAAATGAGAAAGCAGTCCATTCGAGACTGCTTTTTCGTTTTGTTGGCGAAGAAGGTTTGAACTCGAGCCCTTTGGGTTATGAGTTCGACGAGCGCAGGTCGTGGGGAGAGCGAGGGAAAAAGAGTTGATAACTGTTTTTCGTGAAGCGATGTCTCGCGTTGCGAGCAGAGCGAGCCGAGTGTATCGAGGCGACGCTATGCGACACAAAAGCAGACGGGGCTTTGCATCTGCACACTTTCAAGGTAAATTCATTCAAATTCCATCTCCGCAAACCAACTTTTCAAAACCTATTGATATTTGTTGAAAAAAGGAGTATAATTATCCTACCAACATCCGATGGCGATAAAGATATGGTAAAACGAATGCAAAGGAGCTATTGTGCTATGCAAGAAACGTTATGGAACGGATTCAGACGAATTGATTTTTCGTTTGAAGGCAGAGCGGCAATTATCGTTTTCCCAAAAACGGCAAATGATAATAAGAATTGGCTCTTCAAAACCGAATATTTCGGAGCGTTCCCGAACTTTGAAATAAAAATGCTCGAACGCGGATGGCATCTTGCATATATTAAGAACGTTACAAGGTGGTGCCTTGACGAAGACCTTGATCTTAAAGCACGGTTCGTTGAATACTTGCACGAGGAATACGGGCTTTATCAGAAATGCCTTCCCGTCGGAATGAGCTGCGGTGGGCTTATCGCATGTAAATTTGCCGCGAAATATCCCGAATGTGTCACGGCGCTTTATTTAGATGCTCCGGTAATGAATTTACTCTCTTGCCCTGCCGGCATAGGTGTAGCGGGAGATGATATGTTGCAGGAATTTATTAACGCAACGGGAATGACTCTTTCCCGGCTTACCTATTACAGAGAGCATCCGATAGATAAAATGCCGTTGCTTGTGAAAAATCAGATTCCGATTATATTGGTTTACGGAGATGCAGACGCGGTTGTTCCTTACTGTGAAAACGGTGCAATCCTTGAAAAATATTATCGCGAAAACGGTGGAATTATCACAGCGATAGGGAAGAATAACTGCGGTCATCACCCTCATGGGCTGGAGGATAATACCCCAATAATCGAATTTGCCCTAAAATATTCAACTTGATACCAAATCCGTTTTATGCTATAATTTATGTATCAGCGAGGGATAAGTTAAACGTTATACAAACGTTAAAGTATATAAGGAGATACAGAAATGAATTATTCCGAAATTACACCGTACATAAAAAAGCTTGCGGCTACTTCGGACGAAAGCAACCATATCCTTCCCGAGATGTACGCACAGCACGACGTAAAGCGCGGTTTGCGCGATATTAGCGGCAACGGTGTCGTTGCAGGTCTTACCGAGGTTTCCCGCATCAAGGCGAAGGACAAGGATGCAGACGGTAACGATATACCTTGTGAGGGACAGCTTTATTACCGCGGAGTCAACGTGCGGAATATTGTTAAGGGCTTTCTTGACGATGATCGTTTCGGATTTGAAGAAACGGTTTATCTTCTTCTCTTTTCAAGGCTTCCTAATAAAGACGAGCTTGCAGAGTTTTGCGAGCAGCTTTCGGTTTACCGTTCGCTGCCGCCCTCCTTCGTTCGTGATATGATTCTCAAAGCGCCCGGCAAGGATATGATGAATAT
>CAZLIB010000256.1:0-1674 GCA_964559465.1 uncultured Lachnospiraceae bacterium | reverse complement strand
CCACCGTGCGTTAATATTTCTGCTCAAATAGCTAATAAGGGCAAGAAAGTTCTTATGATTGATATGGATCCTCAGGGTAATGCCACCAGCGGTCTTGGTTTACAGAAATCTAAGATCAAAAAAACAATATATGACGTAATTATCGGCAGATGTGATATCTCAGAGGCAATTATTAAGACAAAATTCAAAAATTTATCGGTTATACCTGCTAATATTGACCTTGCAGGCGCAGAAATTGAGCTTCCAGAACTTGAAGACGGTACAAACTTTACAAAATTGGCACTCGACTCAGTAAATAACGACTATGATTATATCTTTATTGATTGCCCACCATCACTCGGTATGCTCACCGTAAAAGCTCTTTCGGTATCTGACGGCGTAGTTATCCCTATGCAGTGTGAATTTTACTCGCTTGAGGGTATGTCACAGCTATTAAATACTGTTAAAAGGATAAAAACTCTTTATAACCCTAATCTTCAGTTGGTGGGAATACTTCTTACAATGTATAACGGCCGTCTCACATTAACAGGGCAGGTTGTTGCCGAGCTTAAAAAATACTATGCAGACAAGCTTTTCAAGGTTCCGATCTCCAGAACGGTAAGAATTTCCGAAGCTCCCGGATACGGCGAGCCGATTTGCTATCACGATCCTTACGGCAAGGGATCTTTGGAATATGCAGCCGTTGCAAAGGAGCTTATGCTTCGTATATAATTTGACATTATTTGGTAATATTTACCATTTATTCAGTATGTTTTCAACATTTAAAATGTTAATTATGTTGAAAAGTTGTCATTTCTATGTTATAAATATTGTTTTATAGGGCTATATAGCCTTATAAATCCTTGAAAATTGACGATTTTTAATTATTTATTACTTTTCAACATTTTACGACAAATTTCACTAATAACCATTTAAGGAGTTAATTATGGCAAAGAAAAACAGCGGCCTCGGCAGAGGTCTCGACGCGATATTTCTTGATAACAGTCTTGTAGAGGAAAAGGCGCAGGGAAGTGAGGGTGTTTCCAAGATAAAGATTTCCTTGGTTGACCCCAAGCGCGATCAGCCCAGAAAGTACTTTGATAAAGGCGCGCTTGAAGAGCTTGCAGCTTCCATAGCTGAAAACGGCCTTCTTCAGCCTATTCTCGTTCGTGAGTACGGTGACGGAAGATATCAGATCATCGCAGGTGAAAGGCGCTTCAGAGCGTCGAAGCTTGCAGGTCTTGCCGAAATTCCCGCAATCGTTCTTGAAAAGGATGACAAGGACGCAGCGCAGATTGCTCTTATTGAAAATATTCAGCGTGAGGATCTCAACCCTCTTGAGGAGGCTCTTGCATACAAGTCGCTTGCCGAGGAATACGGTATGACTCAAGAGGAGCTTTCGACGAAGGTTGGAAAGAGCAGAAGCGCTATTGCAAACAGCGTTCGTCTTCTCGATCTCCCCGAGGAAATTCTCACACTCGTCGCAGTAGGCGAGCTTTCGGCAGGTCACGCCCGCACACTTCTCGGTGCAAAGAACAGGGACGATATGATTCTCCTTGCACAGAGAGCAGTTGAGGAGGATCTTTCGGTAAGAGTTCTCGAGAGTCTTGTGAAGCTTGCAAACAAGCCTAAAAAGCCCGAGGTAGACGAAGAAGAGGCAATTCCGCTTGTTGACTATTTCCGTGAGCTTGAAAT
>CAZLIB010000255.1:0-1677 GCA_964559465.1 uncultured Lachnospiraceae bacterium | reverse complement strand
GAAACCGTATGAGAAGGCCGTCTTGAGCAGCAGCTCTGCCCATATCGTCACGAGTCGCATAAAAATGAGTTTTTAAGTTTCCAACCACTATCTTTTTGACCATATTTTTCATTAAAACCACCTTCACTTTCCTTAAAGAATTGAATTGTGATACAAGAATACAACCATTCAACTTTATCTTATCATTTTTCCCCATTAATATAAATAAAAAAAATAACTGATAATATTAAAAATATACATATGATTAAAAATATTAAGTATTTTTTTGTGCATATTTAACAATTTTTCTTATTTACAAATGTACACTATTAACCAAGAACAATTTTGTAAATATATTAAAATTTTCTAAAATGTCGCTATAAGCTTCTTACCTATTATTATTTATTTGATTTAACATATTCTTGCAAGGATTATGTTTCCATAACATTTAACTTTTGCTTGAATAGATTTTAAAAATCTCCCTCGGCATTTAACCCGAAGGAGATTTTTTTCTGTTGACTTGTATATTTGATCTTGTCACAATCCTGAATCAAATAGTAATCCTAATTTTCCGGATTAATATGAGCTCGATCCTTGTTTTTGAATTTAAGCCACAAGCACATCCAAAGCTTGCATCATTTTTGCCGTGGTAGCCTCCACTGAACCCCACCGGTATGGCGGGTTTTCATCTTACAACAAAAAGCCACTCAAACCGAGTGGCTTTTTATATTTCTTTTATTTTCTAATACTAACCTCAGTAGCTCTATCGAAGATATGTATCGCCTCTTCGTCAAGGCCGAGGATTATCTCGCTCTTTCTTGTGGGGTTATTCTTGAGCTTTGCAGAAGCCACGATGCTTGTAGAACTCTTTTCAAGAGATTCTTCGGCATTCATATCGAGGTTAGCGTAGATGATGCTCTCGTTACCAAGTGCTTCAACCACCTCTACTCTTGCGCTTACAGAAGTATCTGTTTCAGCATCAAGAACCTTAAGGTCGCCGGGGCGAACACCCATAATTATGTCAAGACCTGTGCCGATCTTCTTTTCATCAAAGTTTGCAAGCGCTTTTTTTGAAAGCTTGATCTTCTGATTATTAGCAAATGTGATCTCACCGTCAGCTGTAATATGACCGTTAAAGAAGTTCATCTGAGGTGTTCCGATAAAGCCTGCAACGAATGTATTGATGGGGTGATCGTAAAGCTCCTGAGGTGCTCCGATCTGCTGAACGAAGCCGTCCTTCATAACAACGATACGAGTACCCATTGTCATAGCCTCGACCTGGTCGTGCGTTACGTAGATAAACGTTGCGCCGAGCTGATCGTGAAGCTTGATGATCTCACTTCTCATAGTTGCTCTGAGCTTTGCGTCAAGGTTTGAAAGCGGCTCGTCGAGAAGGAATACCTTGGGGTTACGAACGATAGTTCTACCAAGCGCAACTCTCTGGCGCTGACCGCCCGAAAGTGCCTTGGGTTTTCTCTTAAGATACTCTTCGATAGCAAGGATCTTAGCAGCTGCCTGAACCTTATCATCGATCTCCTTTTTTGTATATTTTCTCATTACGGGAATTTCTTTTCCATTCTCGTCGAGAATGGGCTTGCCGTTCTTATCCCTCTTAACGTCAGCTACCTTACGTAGCTTAAGACCGAATGCCATATTGTCATATACGGTCATGTGAGGATAGAGAGCATAGTTCTGGAA
>CAZLIB010000254.1:0-1686 GCA_964559465.1 uncultured Lachnospiraceae bacterium | reverse complement strand
GTTCTTGAAAAGGTAGGATTTAAACTTATTGGTGAATCTAACGATAGAAAGCATTATAAAATAACGAAATAAAAATACCCCACGCGAAAATTGATATGCACCCCAAAAGTTAGACACTTTTGGAGGTGCATATCATTTTTGTGGGGCTTTCATTATTTCTTCACCCGAAAAATCATCCTTTTAAGCACTTTAGCATCAAAGGGAATAAGGGGGTAGAGATACGAGCGCTCACCGTTGAGAGTTTTATTGCTGACGAGCAGGGCAAAGCAGAGGAGAAGTCCTGCAAGAAATCCCCAAACTCCAAAAAACCACGTCAAAATGAGCAAAATAAGGCGCAGAAATTTGAAGGCGTAGCCAAGCTCGTAATTTCGTTGCGAGAAATTGGCGATAGCAACGAACGCTCCGTAAACGACTACCTCGGGAATGAGCCAACCAATTTGAATTGAAAAGTCGCCGAGTATTAGACCCCCGATGACGGAGAGGGAGTTGGAGAGCATACCCGGGGTGTTCATTGACGCAAGACGCAGTCCGTCGATTATGAATTCCGCAAGTAATAGTTGCACAAGTATTGGTAATCTTCCGTGCTCCTGAGGTATGACGAACTCAAGCCACGGCGGAACTGCTTCGGGATTGTGTATTGCAATGAGCCAAAGCGGCATGAAAATAAGCGTCATAAAGAAAATAATAAAGCGAACAATGCGCAGATAGCTTCCCGTAAGCGGCGGAAAATAGAAATCGTTGGTTTCCTGCATAAAATCAAAAAGGGAAGCGGGGAGTATCATTACCTCGGGCGAGTTATCACAAATAATAAGAACATTGCCCTCCATAAGCTGCGCCGCGGCGGCGTCGGGACGCTCGGTCGTTCGCACCTTGGGGAACGGATTGTACCACCTGCTTGGAATAAGACATTCGACAAGCGATTGAGTGCCCACCGTGAGAGCTTCGACGTTTATACAGTTTATTTTCTCCTTTAAGGTGTTTACGTAATCGATATCCGCCTTGTCCTCGATATAGCAAACAACAATATCGGTCTTTGAGCGCGTGCCGACCGTCATATAGCTCATTTTGAGCTTCGGGTCACGTATTCGGCGGCGAATGAGCGCGGTGTTGAATATTAGCGTTTCCACAAAACCGTCGCGTGCGCCCTTGATGACGCGGTCGTTTTCGGGCTCGGCGGTCTCTCGCGCTGGGTAAGTGCGCGCGTCAATGATGATTCCGCGGTCAAGGAATGACGAACCAAGCATCACCACGGCACCCGAAAGAAGCATTTGCACCATCAGATCTACATTGTCGGTGACGTCTGCTTCAACATAGGGAACGTTGTGAAACAGAAAATCCTGCGCGTTTCTGTCCGTCGGCTCGCCAAGGGATTTCAGTGACAAAAAATGTATCATCATCTTCTGCATCACGGCGTCCTTTACAAAGCCGTCTATAAAATAGAGCGTCAGCTCGTCCTCGCCAATGATAAGCGTTTTTTTAAGTATATCAAAATTGTCCTTGACCGAAAATATAGAGTCAAGAGAATCCACGTTTTCTTTGTAATCAGTTGATAGCTTGTTCATAACAAAACCTTTCATAATTAATATGATTAGTATTGACAAGATTTTTGTGTTGTATAAGGTTGAATTTTAAATTTTGATTTGTCGCGCACATTGTTCGCACGAACCGAGCGATAAAAGGTTTTCG
>CAZLIB010000253.1:0-1716 GCA_964559465.1 uncultured Lachnospiraceae bacterium | reverse complement strand
ATCACAAAGGCAGCTCTTGCTACAGAGTCCTTCCTCTCCGCTGCTTCCTTCCAGGAAACAACGAGAGTTCTTACCGATGCGGCAACAAACGGTAAGATAGACCACTTGAGAGGTCTTAAGGAGAACGTTATTATCGGTAAGCTCATTCCTGCAGGTACAGGTATGAAGTGCTACCACAACATCAACGTTCGTCCTACACAAGAAAAAGCAGCTGAATAACCAGCATTAAACTCCCAACGCCCACAAAATGGGCATTGGGAGTTTTTGAAATTTTCTTCATTATATAACTATATACTTGTATGAAAAAATAAAAGTGATTAAAATTTATCCAACATAAACAAAAATATGAACAAAATATTGCCGATGTTGTGAAAAGTGCTAAAATATGCGAAAAATTTAAATTTTCTTGACAAAAAAGCTATTTAGTGATATAATAAACTGTAATTGTTTGTAAACTCGGAGCAGTAGGGAAAACCTAAAAATCCGTAGCTTAGGACAATATGATTTGACAGCATCATGCCCCAACGGACATGTCTGTATAAACATTAAATTTTTGAAGAAGGAGGAAGAAAATGCCAACCTTTAACCAGCTTGTAAGACAGGGACGTAGTGAAAAGGTATACAAGTCCAAAGCACCCGTGCTTCAGAAGGGCTTCAATACACTTCACAATGCACCAACCGATCAGCACGCACCTCAGAAAAGAGGAGTTTGCACAAAGGTATCTACAACAACACCCAAGAAGCCTAACTCTGCTCTTCGTAAGATCGCAAGAGTAAGACTTACAAACGGTCTTGAAGTAACAACCTATATCCCCGGTATCGGTCATAACTTGCAGGAGCACTCAGTTGTCCTCATCAGAGGCGGAAGAGTACGTGACCTGCCCGGTGTACGTTACCACATCATCCGCGGTACACTCGACGCTCAGGGCGTTGCGAACCGTAACCAGAGCCGTTCTAAATACGGCGCAAAGAGACCCAAGAAGAAATAATCGGTCTCAACACAAACAGGGTATAAAGCAAAATATTCGCTCGTCTGAAAGAGCTGCATAAATTTAATGTTTAAGGCAGACCACGCCGACGCGCATTGACAGAAGAAATGCTTTTGAGTACCTATGATTTCATAATATTAATGAAGGAGGGAAGTAAAGTGCCGAGAAGAGGTAAAATTTCCAAAAGAGATGTATTGCCGGATCCTCTTTATGGATCTAAGCTTGTAACAAAGCTTATCAACAACGTTATGCTTGACGGTAAAAAGGGAGTAGCACAGAAGATCGTGTACGATGCATTTGCAATCGTTGAAGGCAAGACAGGTGAAAATCCTGTAGAAGCTTTCCAGGCTGCTCTTGAAAATATTATGCCTGTACTTGAGGTTAAGGCTCGCCGTGTAGGCGGTTCAACCTATCAGGTTCCCATGGAGGTAAGAGCTGAAAGACGTCAGACTCTTGGTCTCAGATGGCTCGTTGGTTATTCCAGAAAGCGCGGAGAGCGCACAATGGCAGAAAGACTTGCAAACGAAATTATGGATGCAAAGAACAATGCCGGTGCTGCCTTCAAAAAGAAGGAAGAAACACACAGAATGGCAGAAGCAAACAAGGCTTTTGCACACTACAGATATTGATTTTGAAGGAGACTTACAATGCCAAGAGAATATTCGCTTGAAAAAACAAGAAACATTGGTATTATGGCGCACATTGACGCTGGTAAGACCACTACTAC
>CAZLIB010000252.1:0-1716 GCA_964559465.1 uncultured Lachnospiraceae bacterium | reverse complement strand
AGCCCAAGCGGCTCGAGCGGTCTTTTTCTAACTATCTATCTCACCGATAAATCCCAATTTATTTTGCGATTATTTCATCAACCGCAAACTGAATTCTATTTGCCACCGCTTCAACGTCGCCAAAAGCAGAGATAATGCGAATATCTTCACCTTCTCTATCCTTGAGCTCGTCAAAAACGGAGAGAAATTTATTGCGCACCGCAGTGAGCTTTTCCTTTGTTTCGTATATCTCCGTGGTCGCTCTTCCCTTTGAAATGCGCTCAAGCGATTCCTCGGGGGTCAGGTCAAGGAAGATGCACGCGTCGGGTGTTCTTATCTCGGGGCAATCAAGGTTCATTCTCTTAACCCACTCAAAATCCGTTTCACTTCCCTGATATGCGAGCGAAGAATAATAATATCTGTCGCAAAGAACGTCATAACCGTCCTCGAGCATTTTTTCAATGCCCCATTTATTGTTTACGTTGTGGAAGATACGGTCAAGCACAAACATTGCCGCCATCTCGCACGAGGTTCGCTTACTCACGCCCGAAAGCGCATCGCGAATTATACCACCCGTCATAGAGATCGTCGGCTCGCTCGTAACGTAGACCTTTCTCCCCTTACTTTCCAAATATTCACAGAGCTTGTTGATCTGTGTCGTCTTTCCCGACCCGTCAATGCCCTCGAATACGATAAATTTTCCTTTGTTGTTCATTTTTTACTCCTCGTAAGGATCTTTATAATACTCCATATACACGCTTCCGCGCGCGTTGTTTTCCTTGTTTGTGATCTGAATGACCGTGTTGTAGGCGAAATCCTCTTTTTCAAGTGTTCCCGATGAGCGAACTATTCTTATTACTACCTCATTCCAATAATTGCGATTGTATTCATCACCCTCGTTTAAAAGCTCGGTCGTTGAAAATATAAACTCGTGTGAGTCGGCATCGAGATTATAATTTTCGGCAAGCGGCGCGTATCTGTCCTCGACGAGAAAGAAAATTCCGCCGTGGCATCCGACCTCAGCCAAATAGCCCTTGAAATACGCACCCTCTTTTGCCAAAAGATAGTCAAACACCTGCTTTGCGTAAGCATCAAACTCCTCTTCGGTCAAATTGAGATATAATTTCGTTTCGGTTCGGAATGAGCCGTCAACGTTTGGCACGGGCATATCATCAAGCAAGCACTGTGATAAATATTCGCTGTCAAAAAACTCGTTTTGTGCGCTCATATTCGGCTCCTGCGTGACCGCCCATATAAGAAACGCACCCGCAAGAACATCACAGGATGTCAATGAAACCAAGCACATTACAAGCACCAGAATAAAAGCTATTATTTTCTTCATATTGAACTCCTTTATCCAAATGACCCATCATCGTAGGAGTCGACGTCCTCGACGACCCGCTCTAATGCAAGCTAACCTTCAATATCAAACCTCTTTAGCCACTTTTTCTTTGAGTCAATATGCCCAAAGAAAAAGTTAACAAAAAGAAATGCCGTTTTTTCGCCTACGCGGCGCGCGCCACTTTTAAAAAAGTGGACAAAACAATCGCGCGATGCGAGTGCTAACATAGTGTGAAGCCGATTATTTCTTAATCAAATCAGTACCAACGTACTTGCGAAGAACCTCGGGTACTACTACGCTGCCGTCAGCAAGCTGATTCTGCTCAACAAGTGCAGGAAGAACGCGGCTTGTTGCAAGACCCGAGCCGTTGAGAGTGTGCATAAACTCAACGCGAC
>CAZLIB010000251.1:0-1724 GCA_964559465.1 uncultured Lachnospiraceae bacterium | reverse complement strand
TTGCTGTTTGCTAAACTCTCGCTGTATGTATATACAGCTTCGGCCGCAAACAACGATGTATGCTCTAAAGCAAGCTAACCCCAAATGTGACAGCCCCTTAACTTATTCACACAGTTTCTTTTTTTACAAAGGCGCCGACCTCTTCCTCGGGGATACCCAGAACAACGGCTACCTCGGAGTAAAGGAGCCTTTTTGCCTTCTGCTTTGCGTTCTCGTCGGAGAGAAAGCACTCTTTGCCCTCGGCCTCTCTACGAGAGGCGTTTGCCTCAATGGCAAGGATCATCGCTATCATCTGCTCCCTGTCGCCCGACTCCATTATTTTCTTAAAGAAGTCCTGACGGCGCCGATTTTCTTTTATCCACTCTACGGGAGTAATATTATTTGCGCCGCGAAGGAATGCCATTATCTCATCCTTTGTAAGCAGTGGACGCATATTCGAAGCAAGCTTTTCGTTATCCGCAGGCACGAAGGTGAAGGATTCCGACTTGCTGAGCGTCGGACGAAGAACGTAGTATCTGCGAGAGACATCGCCTATTGACTCCTCCCGTATATCAACTATTGTCATAACGCCGCTTGCGCCGTACATTACCTTGTCGCCTATCCTGTGCATGAAACCGCCTCCGAAGCCTTTTTTACACTTCTATTTTACCAGAAAAGCCGTAAAATTTCAAGGGACAAATTGCACAAAATTTACTCCACGGAGATTACTTTATATCCTGCGCCCTCAACGGCAGAAATAAGGACTTCCTTGGGACATTCGCCCTTGGGAGTTACTATGGCGGTGTCATTTTCGTGGCTTACCTCGGCGGACTCAACGCAGTCAAGGCTGTTCAGAGTATCTCGCACTCTGCCCTCACAGTGAGGACACATCATACCCTGAATTTTCATCGTTATCTTCATTTGCTTCACCTCTTTTTTTCCTTGTTTTTGATGCTTTTTCCTTGTTTTGTTATATTTTGGTTTAAAGGTATTGAGCCTCAGGGCGTTTGTAACGACGCAGAAGGATGAAAGGCTCATTGCCGCCGCGCCGAACATAGGATCTAAAGTAAGACCAAACAGACCTGCCGCAAGGGGAATTCCTACAAGATTGTAACAGAATGCCCAGAAGAGATTTTCCTTAATATTAAGAAGCACACGTCTGCCAAGTCTTACCGCATCTACCACGTCGGTCAGCGAGTCGCGCATAAGCACTACGTTTGCCGACTCAATAGCAATATCCGTTCCGCCGCCGATAGCCATACCAACGTCGGCGCGGGTAAGGGCAGGCGCGTCGTTGATGCCGTCGCCAACCATTATTACCCTACCCTTTTCGCAAAGAGCGCGTATCGTTTCTTCCTTGCCATCAGGGAGGAGGTCGGAGATAACCTCGTCAACGCCGGCCTGTGTACCTATAGCCTCGGCGGTACGGCGGTTGTCGCCTGTAAGCATTACGACGCGAAGTCCCATAGCCTTCATATCGGCAATAGCGCGCGCGCTATCCTCTCTTACCGTATCGGCTACGGCAATAAGACCGAGGGGCTTGCCGCCTAAGGTGAAGAACAGGGGCGTTTTGCCCTCGCCCGTCAGCCTTTCGTAATCCTCGTCGTAGGCCGAGATGTCGCAAATTGTAGAAATAAATTTATAGCTTCCTCCATAGATCTCGACGTCGCCCGATTTTGCATAAACTCCGTTTCCCGCCAGAGCCTTGAACTCGGTTATGCTAATGTCAGCATTCCAGCTCTCCG
>CAZLIB010000250.1:0-1725 GCA_964559465.1 uncultured Lachnospiraceae bacterium | reverse complement strand
TTTGAAGTTGTAAAGGTCACCGATACCGCCGTGGGATGAGGGTGTGTTGACGAGTATTCTGCAGGTCTTCATACGGGATGCGAATTTATTTATTTTTTGCTGCTCGCTCACCGCGTTGAGATAAACCGATGAGGTGTGTCCAAGACCACCGTCATCGATAAGATGCTCTGCCTTTTCAATAGCCTCGTCAAAGGTGCTTGCCCTATACGTAGCAAGAACGGGGGAGAGCTTTTCGTGAGCAAACTCCTCGGAGAGATCAACGCTCTCGACCTCGCCGATGAGGATCTTCGTTCCAATTGGAACGTTAACCTCTGAAAGGGAAGCGATCTTATGTGCGCTCTGACCAACTATCTTTGCATTGAGCGCGCCGTTTATGATTATGGTCTTTCTTACCTTGTCAAGCTCGTCGCCACAGAGAAAATAGCATCCTCTGGTTGCAAATTCGTTCTTTACCTGCTCGTAAATGCTATCAAGAACGATTACGGACTGCTCGGATGCGCAGATCATACCGTTGTCAAAGGTTTTGGAATGAATAATCGAGTTTACAGCGAGTAAGATGTCTGCAGTGTCGTCAATAATTGCGGGCGTATTACCTGCGCCAACACCTAGCGCGGGCTTGCCGCTTGAATAAGCCGCCTTGACCATTCCGGGGCCGCCCGTTGCGAGAATAATGTCGGCTTCCTTCATTACGGTGTTAGTAAGCTCAAGAGAGGGAATATCAATCCAATCTATTATGCCCTTCGGTGCGCCTGCCGCAACCGCCGCCTCAAGAATGAGCTTTGCCGCCGCGATGGTGGAGCTTTTTGCTTTTGGGTGAGGGCTTATGATGATCGCGTTGCGCGTTTTGAGCGCGAGCAAGCATTTAAAAATAGCGGTTGAGGTGGGGTTAGTCGTGGGAATTACCGCCGCTATAACACCAATAGGCTCGGCGATCTTTTTGATACCGTATGCTTTATCTTCTTCAATGATACCGCAGGTCTTTGTATCCTTATACGCATTATAGATGTATTCTGCGGCGTAATGGTTTTTGATGACCTTGTCCTCAACTATGCCCATGCCCGTTTCAGCAACGGCGAGCTTTGCAAGAGGGATCCTTGCCTTGTCTGCCGCAGATGCCGCGGCAAGAAAGATCTTGTCGACCTGCTCTTGTGTATAGGTAGCAAAAACCTTCTGCGCAGCTCTTAAATCAGAAAGAGAGCTTTGAAGAGTTTCAACACTATCTACAATTTTGTAATCCTTATTTGGCATATTTGTTATTTCCTCCGAAATGTAAATTCTTTGTTTAGGTTATGGCAAATCAGGGAATTTTATCCCTAAAGCATGCATATGTTCCGCATACTTTGTTAAAAGTTTAACATATTTTAATGAGCTTGTCAATGCGTTTTCAAGGAATATGTTAAAAAAATATCAATTTCCGCGAATTGCCTCATTTTAACAATCCGGAAGGGCAGTTTTTGTGAAAAATGTACATAGAATTGATATAATAAATAAAAAAACCTGCGTTTGCAGGGGTGATAAGTTGGGGAGATAAATTGGGATTTATATAGCAGTTTGAAATTAAACTAAAAAAGCACTTGCTTGTGCAAGTGCTTTTTTATGGGGTGAGTGATGGGATTCGAACCCACGGCCTCCAGGGCCACAACCTGGCGCTATAACCAACTTAGCTACACCCACCATATGGCGTGCCTTGAGGGATTCGAACCCCCGACCTACTGCTTAGAAGGC
>CAZLIB010000249.1:0-1731 GCA_964559465.1 uncultured Lachnospiraceae bacterium | reverse complement strand
TTTAGCCGCTTTTCTTTCGCAGTATAGGCGGAAAGAAAAGCTAACAAAAGAAACGTCGAGTCGCCTGCGCGGCGAGCGCCACCTTTTGAAAAAGGTGGACGAAAACCTTTTATCACTTGGTTTGCGCGAACAATGTGCGCGATAAATCAAAATTTGAAAGCCAACGCAAAACAAAAAGGAGCTTTTTTAAGCTCCTTTGTTATTTTATTCCGATTTAATTTCTTTTTTAACCGCCTTTTTCTCCTTGAGCATTTTGAATATCTCCTCGGTGGCAAGTCGCGCCTTGCCGACGACATGCACATCCTCCTTCGGCATTGCAAAATAAAGCGCGCGGTTGTTTCCCATGCCGATAACATCACCAAGAGTGTACCAATAGAACGCCGCCTCAACGGTATACATAGATTTCGACGATTGCTTATAATCAAGCTTGCCGTTAACACCCGTGAGGTGAAGTCCCTCAAGGCTGTGGGAAACTCTGCCATCTCCCACCTTGTAAACGTCCTTTGTATTGACTATCATAAAAATATCGCAGGGCACGTCAAAGCCGTATGTTCCGTCCTCGACCTCTTTTCTGATGCATTCTCTTTGCCATTTATACCAATCGGGAATGTGGCTTATCTCCGTTTCTCCCTCGGTCGCCCTTAGTTCACCAAGCTCGGTCATTTCCCATACCTTTCCGCAGGCGTGACAGGTGAGGTGAGTTCCTTTTCCTTCCATCTCGCCCTCCGCCTGACAGTGAGGGCATTTGTAAAGCACGCTGTGAAGTCCGTCCGCGCGGAACGGCTCGTCGATAACTATATTATTTTCCTTCTGCCAACGGTATTGGTCAAACGAGAATTCGCGCTCGATAAGTTCCTGTATCTCATCTGCGCTCATCTCCTTTATCTGCTCGGGAGAGAGCACGTAGCGAAGCTCGGCAGAAACGGGCACATCGCGGTTCTGAAGCTTGTTATACATTGGATCGCGAAGATACGAGCCAAAGGTTTCAAGCATACAAAGCGGAACGCCAAGCATCTTTACAAGCTTAGCAACGGTTGAGGGGAGTGTGGTCCTTGTTCCGTCATAGGAATAAGCGGCCTCGGGAAACATAAGCACCGAGCATTTATTTTCCGTAAGGCAGTATTTTATATCTCTGATAAGCTGAAGATCAGCAACGAACTTTCTGGTAGGAAAGCAACCGATCTGCTTCATAAGAGGACCAAGTATACCAACAAAAGAGTCAAGCGTTGCAACGGTGTTGAATTTTCTGGGATAGAGCATTGAATATGCGATCTCAAAATCGAGGAAGCTTGAGTGGTTCATCAAGATAAGCGCGGGCTCGTCCTTGCCAAGCTTTTCCATTCCGACCTCGCGATGCGTAAAATGTGTTTGAAGGAGCGCGGGCTGTGAGATCACCTTGGTAAGAGTTCTCCAAAACAAATTTGGCTTTACGGGCTTAAAATGCTTGGGAGTTTCCATCGCCATTACTTCATCATAATCGCGAACAACGTTTTTAATCTTCATAAAAATATCCAACTTTCTAAATATTTGGGTTTTATGAACACAGTATACCATTATTTTTTCACTTTTGCAAGTCAATTTTTATATAATGTTTAATGGATTGTAAATAAACTTCGATCAAGGTTGATATTCATATAGAACGTTAAGTCACATATCGCAAAATAAACGCTTTTTTAAAATTTTGATTTATCGGGAAGATAGTTTGGCTTGAAAAGGAACTCCCTCACCCGC
>CAZLIB010000248.1:0-1763 GCA_964559465.1 uncultured Lachnospiraceae bacterium | reverse complement strand
GCGGCTACAAGGAGATATGCTTTATGGTCGAGGGCGAGGGCGCATATTCACGCTTTAAGTTTGAAAGCGGTGTTCACCGTGTTCAGAGAGTTCCCGAAACCGAGTCACAGGGCAGAATTCAGACCTCAACGGTTACTGTTGCGGTTCTTCCCGAGGCAGAGGACGTTGACGTTGAGATAAACCCTGCCGACCTTGTTATAGAAACCTGTAAATCGAGTGGCGCGGGCGGTCAGCACATCAACAAGACCGAATCTGCCATCAGAATCTACCACAAGCCCACGGGCATCGTGGTATGGTGCCAGGAAGAACGAAGCCAGCTCAAAAACAAAGATAAAGCTATGAAAATGCTTCGCACGAAGCTCCTTGACATCAAGCAGCAGGAGCAGGATGAAAAGATCTCATCCGACCGGAAGCTTCAGGTGGGAACGGGCGCGCGAAGTGAAAAGATAAGAACCTACAACTACCCTCAAAGCCGTATAACCGATCACAGAATCGGCTACACTACACATTCGCTTGAAAGCTTTGTGAATGGTGATATTGACGATATGATCGACGCTCTTATCACAGCAGATACGGCAGAAAAGCTTAAAAATTCAACTCAGAACTGATAGATATGAACACTAAGATCGTAAGAATTAATGACAAAACTGAATATAGCGAGCAGCTACACGATGCGGCGAAAATAATTCTTGCGGGCGGTCTTGTGGTGTTCCCAACGGAAACGGTCTACGGTCTTGGCGGAAATGCTCTTGTTGCAGATGCGGCAAAAAAAATATACTCCGCCAAGGGCAGACCGAGCGATAATCCGCTTATTATTCATATAGCAGACCCAAAAGAAGCGGAAAGGTATGCTTTTGTGAGCGATACTTATTACCGTCTTGCTGAGGCATTTATGCCGGGTCCCTTGACTGTGATAATGCCCAAGCGTGAGTGTATTCCCCCGTCCGTTACGGGTGGACTTGACACTGTGGCGGTACGTTGTCCCTCTCACCCCGTTGCAAATGCCCTTATCCGTGCGTGCGGTGTTCCGATAGCCGCACCGAGCGCAAATATCTCGGGACGTCCCTCGCCCACAAGCGCGAAATATGTCGAAGAGGATATGATGGGCCGCGTTGATATGATAATCGACGGCGGAGAGTGCGAGATAGGACTTGAATCTACCATAGTAGCAATAAACGGTGATTCACTCACCCTGCTTCGCCCCGGAGCTATTACATACGACGCACTTTGCTGTGTGTGCAACGACATAAAAATTGCCCCTGCGGTGCTGAATAAGCTTGCGGAAAACGAAAGGCCCCTCTCACCCGGCATGAAATACCGTCATTACGCTCCAAAAGCAGATTTTGTGCTTCTCGAAGGAGATGAAGGCGACGTTCTTTCATTCGTAAAAAATGAGCAAAAGAAAAACGGCTGTGCAGTTCTCTGCTATGACGAGGAGCTTGAGGCGCTTGAACCCTCACTCACCATCAGTATAGGCGGCAGAGATGACCTTGCCACACAGGCAAAGCGGCTTTTCACCTCACTGCGTGAGGCGGACAAGCTCGGAGCGACTAAAATTTACGCGCATCTTCCAAAGCTTGACGGCTTGGGTCTTGCTCTTTACAACAGAATGATACGCGCCGCGGCGCATACTATAAAGAAGATTTGAAAAGGACATTGAAAAATGGCTAAAAAATCAAAAAAAGTTATTGAAAAAAAAGAAATAATCCATAAGCCGGCGATCCCCCAGCCCATAACGGAAACTATAGAGAAAAACTATATGC
>CAZLIB010000247.1:0-1775 GCA_964559465.1 uncultured Lachnospiraceae bacterium | reverse complement strand
TCTACCGACAACACCATCGGCTTTGGTACCGCTATGAACACGGTTATCGAGCTTGTTGATAAGCTTCGTGACACCTGTGAGTCTCACGCGAGATGTAACGTGGTTGAGGTTATGGGACGCGGCGCAGGCGATATTGCACTGAACACCGCTATCGCTCTCGGCGCTTCCGCTGTAGTTGTTCCCGAGTTCCCCCATGACGATAATTCTATCTGTAAGAGAATTAAGCGCGGAAAGGAGCTTGGCAAGCGTAGCTTTATCGTTATCGTTTCAGAGGGCGTGGGAAGCGAATACGCTCCCGCTTTGGCAAAAAAGATCGAGGCCGAGACCGGCGTTGAGACTAAGTTTGCCCGTCTTGCTCATATCGTAAGAGGCGGTAACCCCACTCTCCGCGACAGAATCCTTGCGTCCAAGATGGGCGTTTATGCAGTTGAGGAGCTTCTCAGAGGCGACTCAAACAAGGTTATCTGCGAGAGAAACGGTGACATCTGCGCCGTGGATATCAGCTACTCTCACGTTATTGACAGAATGTATAAGAACAAGCTTACAGAGGGTGAGCTTGACTCCTTCAGCGCTGAGGAAATCGAACGCATGAAGAAGGAGCTTGACGAAAAGAGAAACGAGCTTCTTGCACTTTACACGACCGAGAATAAAATTAATCTTTAATAAAAAACGCCGCATTTTGTAACCTTTGGTTTGTAAAATGCGGTGTTTTTGTGCTTTTTTAGTGATATTATTAAAAAACAAAGAATTATATTATATTCGCCCAACTCGGCTTAAGCCGAATAAGACTGCAAAGCAATACAACTCGCCGTAGGCGAAAATAACCGCGTAATGCGGGTGGTATTATGCTAACCTTGCATTACCCGTTCAAAGCAGGATTCGGGACCTTCGGGCGTTTCGAAGCGAACGCCGAGGATTTTTATAAATCTTGCGTAGTCGTAATCGTAGGTGGAAAGCGGTCTTGCGTAGGCGTTGTCGGTTTGGGCGGCAACAAGGAGATCCTCACCGTTGAAGCCGACTACCAGAAGGGTGTGATAATATCCCTCTCCCTCTCGTGCCAGTTGAATTACGTCGCCGATCTCAAGCTCGTCGGAGGTTGCAACTCTTCCGAAAGGACCCACGTCGGCGTTTTCTATTATAAAATTGTAGAAAAACTCAACTCCCGACCAGGATGGAGAGCGATCGTCGAGCGAGATAAAATACCACCCGAAGATAGGCTTGTAATTCATCTCACAGCTTCCCGCGTAAATACATTGGGATACAAAATTCGTGCAATTTCCGCCGATCCCCGCAAAATTAGCGAAGAGCGAGTTCTGCGAAAAGGCGTATTTTTTCGCATACGCCACTGCGTTTTCTCTGTTATATGGCTTTACTACCAGCATTTTTTCCTCCAAAAATTGCCTTGTGCTGTATTCATTATACTGAAATGCCGAAAACAATGTTCTTGCGCTGCTGTTTTCTATTAAAAAAGCGACCAACGGATGCCGTTTATTTAAAATGCTTGACTTTTTTGAGAATACGTGGTAAAATAAAATTGGAAAAGTATTTCAAAACAGGAGAAGTTTATGCACTATTTAAAAAGGTTTACGGCCATTCTGGTTGTTTTAATGATTTTTGCGGGCGCGCTTGCTTCCTGCGTTACTTCCAACGTGACGGAAAAACAGAGCGACAGGTACGTCGCAACCGTTGAGCTTAAGTTTTCTACCGACGACAGCGATATGAAGGCTGCGGTTGACGCGGTAAGCTCCTCGGTATCCACCGTTTACGCAGACGGC
>CAZLIB010000246.1:0-1777 GCA_964559465.1 uncultured Lachnospiraceae bacterium | reverse complement strand
GTTGACCGCCTGCTTGGGTCGACTCATCCAAATCACCCCGATATCGTATATACCGTAAATTACGGCTATATAGAGGGAATTCTCGCTCCCGACGGCGAATATCAGGACGCATACATTCTTGGAATAAACGAGCCTATCGCCACCTTTACAGGAACAGTCATCGCCGTTATTCACCGCAAAAACGATGTTGAAGAAAAATGGGTGCTCGCGAATAAAGAAACAGTATTCACTGCAGAAGAAATACGAAAGCTAACACATTTTCAAGAAAAATATTTCGATATTGAGATAATAATGTAAAACAAAAAGCCCTCAAACGAGGGCTTTTTGATATCAATTAAATTCTTCCAAAGCCGTGCAAACCGCATCAATATCAAAATCAATTATCTCATCAAATTTGTACTTTTGAAGCATAAAATGAACGAAGCGCGCGCCGAGATAATACCCAACATCACCCTTTCCGTGATAATCTGCCCAATCGCCAAAATAACGCTGATCCTTTTCAGTCATCGTTGCGAGGTCATTTTTGAAATCCTGCAAAATCCGCACAAAATGCTCATCACACCACGCCTTCCAGCCATTCTTATCCTGATGATAATACTTAATATCACCAACAAGCAACTGCTCAAAATACATCGCAACACCCTCAACAAAAAGCTGCCAAATGAAATTCTTTGCATCTTCCGCGCTCTCACGCTCCAAAACACCGTACTGAGCTTGATAAACGTGCCCGAGCTCGTGATAGATAAGACCGCGCATATCATCAATCGAGCACCAATCAAGCTCGATTATCTTTTCAACGCCAAGCAAAATTACCGTTTTTCCGTTTATATCAGTAACCCATCCTGCACCGTTGCATAGGCCAAGATAAAGAACGATCTCTGCGTCGACCTCTCTGCCGAATTTTCGCTCTATCTTCTTATTCAGTCCGTCAATGACCATCAAAAATGATCTATGAATAGCATCGAGCTTCGGATTATTAAAAACATTATTGATTATAGGCAGAAAATCCTGTTCAAAGGTGTATTTTCCCGTTGCAATATATTCTTTTACGTCGTCCGTAAACATTTTATCGCAATCGGGATACATTGAGTTTATATATTTTTTCCACTTTTCAAAATCAAAATTACCACCGATAAATAAATCGCCGATCTGATTATATGTATCAATAATTTTTATCATTTTTCAATACCGTTTCCAATTCTATAAGCAGCATTTTCTTCATTTTTTCAAGCTCGTCGGGTGACAGAATGTTGTCCTGTGCATACATCTTTTCCATTGGATACCACCATACAGGCCCCTTGCCGTTATTGCCGTAAGTGCCTATATCGCCCGTCTTTCTCGGAAACAGATGAAAGTGCAGGTGCGTGTCGCCGTTGCCAAGAAGCTCGTAATTCATTTTCTCCGCGTCAAACGCGCGCGATACCGCCTCTGACACAAGGGACATCTCCTCAAGATATTTCATTTTAAAATAGTGATCGAGATCAAAAAGCTCGCATTTATGTGCCTTGCATAAAAATAAGGTGTATCCGCGAAAGTGCTGATGATCTCCAATCACAACATAGCCCGTTTCCAGCTCCTTAACGAAATATGGATTTTCACCATTTTTTATCATTTCAATTCTTTTGCAAATAAAGCACATATTTTTTCTCACAATCTATTTTTATAATATGATAGCCGCTTGACGACTCTATTTCAAATTTTGATTTATCGCGCGCATTGTTAGCACAAACCGAGCGATAAAAAGTTTTCGTCCACCTTTTTCAAAAGGTGGCGCCCG
>CAZLIB010000245.1:0-1782 GCA_964559465.1 uncultured Lachnospiraceae bacterium | reverse complement strand
TTATGGCTACACACGGTGGATTGCCTTACAGAAGGCTCCTTCCGCAGAGGGAGCTGGCGAGGAACGAGCCTGAGGGAGTTCCCCCTATTAAATAAAACTAACTTTTTAAACTCCCCGTTAAATCCCAATTTATCCACAAAAAACAATTCGGAGGTGCAATGAATGCAATAAAAACCGAGCGCGGTGCTCGGAATCTTGATTTAATACTGCAAGCCCAAAGCGAGAATGAAGAAGATGCAATGCAAGCGCTTGAATGTATAATAGAAGAAAATATTGGTCTTGTTCGTTCTACCGCTCTTCGATTTAGAGATAGAGGAACGGATTTTGAAGATCTTGTGCAGATAGGTACTATTGGAATGATAAAGGCTGTGCGCTCATTTTCGTTTGAGCACGAGGTCGCTTTTTCAACGTATGCTGTGCCGCTTATTATGGGAGAAATAAAGCGCCATCTTCGCGATGACGGACCGATAAAGGTTAGTAGAATATATAAAAAGCTCTCAATGGAGATAGGACGCGCAAGAAATAAAATATTGACCGACGAGGGCAGAGAACCCAGCATAGCGGAGCTTGCAGAAATTTGCGGAATATCAATAGAGGAAGCCGCGATTGCACTTGAAACGATAAATCCCATATCATCGCTTTCTGAAACTTACGGTGATGATGAAAAACTGACACTTGAAAGTCAGCTCGCTTCTCCCGACCGTGAAATTGAAAGAGTTACAGATAGAATTGCGTTATCTCAAGCAATATCAAAGCTGCCACGCGATTGGCAAAAAATAATAACTCTACGCTATTACCGCAACATGACGCAACAGCAGGTTGCTGATGTGTTAGGGCTATCCCAAGTCAAGGTATCAAGGGAAGAAAAGAAGATACTTATGGCACTGAAAACAGAATTGATATAAAAATCCCCACGGAATATCCGTGGGGATCATGTTTATTGATTATTTTTTATGGGGCTTTCTGATTCTGTTGAGCTGCTTATTCATCTTGAGAAGCTCTTCCTTAGTGAATGAAACGTTAGCCATTCCCATCATGGAGGAAAGGCGAAGAACCGTAAATCCACCCATCATTTTCATAAGGTCGCCGCCTGCGGACTTCAAATCAACGTTAAATCCGCCGCCCTTCTTGCCGTCTTCATTCTTTTTGCCTGCGCTCATCTTTTTCTTAAGAGTAAGGCCGAGTCTTGCAAACCAAATCTTACCTGCAAAGGTTTCCATAATATCGCCAAGCTTATCGTTAAGAGAGAAGCGTCCTTCGGGAGCATCGATATCGAACCAGTTAAGGATAGCACCCTTTTCAACGAGAACGTAGTCCATATTTCTTTCAGCTACCTTGCGGATCTTGCCTTCATCCGTGCATTCGCCCGCCTTTGCAACTATTGTGCTCTCACCAACGTTGGGTACGTCGAAATAGAAGAAATGATCGGGAGCGCTCTTGACGCCGATGGACTCACCGTTTACGAAGAGCTCAACTGTGGGAAGGTTGGAGTAAACTGTTACCTTTGTAACGTCCTCAACTCTATCAATATATCTCTTTCCGCAGAGGTGAACGAAGGGAGCTTCCTCGGGTGAACGGAGCCATGCTTTGTAAGCATAGAAGGAGTCCTTCTTGTACTTTCTGTCCATAGTCATAAGACCCTTGTGGTTCTGACCGTTTTCGCCGCCCTCGGCTCTTGCATCTGCACCGAAGTCAAACATATTCCAAACGTGAGTTGCCCACATATATTTTCTTGTGAAGAGCTGCTTGATAAGTTCTTCATGATAATATGCTTGATATTCC
>CAZLIB010000244.1:0-1783 GCA_964559465.1 uncultured Lachnospiraceae bacterium | reverse complement strand
TTCGCGACGAGAGTGGCAGAGGCGGAATGAGAATAGTTATTGAGTATCGCCGCGACGCGAACGCGCAGGTTATTCTCAATCAGCTTTACAAATTCACACAGCTTCAGGAAACCTTTGCGGCAAATATGCTTGCGCTTGTCAACAACGAGCCAAAAACGCTCTCGCTTCCCGAAATTCTTGACCACTATATCGCTCATCAGGAGAGCGTTATCATAAGAAGAACTCAGTTCGATCTTGACAAGGCGCTTGCGCGCCAGCATATTCTTGAGGGCTATAAGATAGCAAACGACAATATCGACGAGATCGTTGAGCTTATGAAGACCTCGAAATCCATTCCCGATTCCAAGGAAAGATTGATGGAAAGATACGGTCTTTCCGACGTTCAGTCACAGGCGATAGTTGAGATGACTCTTGGCCGTCTTACAGGTCTTGAGCGCCAGAAGATAGAGGACGAGCTTGCAAAGCTTTCTGCTCTTATTGCCGATCTTCGCGACATTCTTGCGAACGAATGGAGAATTAAGGACATTATAAAGGAAGAAATGCTTGAGATAAAGAGAAGGTTTGCCGACGAGAGAAGAACGGAGATAGTTCCCGCAGAGGACGACATTCTTCTTGAGGACCTTATCGAGCGTCATGAGTGCGTTATCACGCTCACTCACTCGGGCTACATCAAGCGTCAGCCTGCTGATACATACTCCGCGCAGCACCGCGGCGGTAAGGGTATTATTGGTATGACGACCAAGGAAGAGGACTTTATTGAGAAGGTTATAGGCGTTCATTCTCATTCATACCTTATGTTCTTTACAAATATCGGTAAGGTTCATATGAGAAAGGCATATCAGATCCCCGAGGCGTCAAGAACCGCAAAGGGAACCTATATGGCTAATATCATTGAGCTTGAGGACGGCGAAAAGATCACGACGATGATCTCAGTTCCCGAATTCAATGATAGCGAATATCTCATTATGGTGACCAAGAACGGTGTTATCAAGAAAACGCTCCTCTCTGAATATGAGTATCAGAGAAAGGGCGGTAAGCGCGCGCTCAATCTTGACGAGGGCGACGAGCTTGTGTTCGTTATGAGAACCGCTGGCGAGTCAAATCTTATCCTTGCGACGAGAAACGGCTCTGCGATCAGATTCGACGAACGAAACGTTCGCCCCATGGGACGTGTTGCGCGCGGTGTTCGCGGCATCAAGCTCCGTGACGGTGACTACGTTTGCGGTGTTGCCGTTGTTGATGAGAGCAAGAAGCTCATTACCATCACCGAAAACGGCTACGGTAAGAAGACAGAGTTCTCTGACTTCCGTGAGATGAAGAACCGAGGCGGTATGGGTATTGTATGTCACAAGATCACTGAAAAGACGGGTGCTCTTGCGGGCATCTCCGTTGTTGACGACGACTGTGATATTATGATGATCACCGACCAGGGTCAGATGATCCGTGTCCCTGTTTCCGACGTGCCCACATATTCAAGGAGCGCAGGCGGTGTTATCGTTATGCGCCTTAGCGACGGACAGCACGTGGTGAACTTTACAAGAGTTGCACACGAGGAGCCCGAAAAGGAAGAAGCGGTTACTGAAAAATGCACCGGAAGCGTCTGAAACTTCCGTGGTTGCCGAAAACAACGAGCAAAATGAGGTTGTTGAAGAATAATTCTCTATAAAAAATAAGAAAAGAGGATCTGAAAAGGTCCTCTTTTTGTTTCGGTGTTCAAATTTTGATTTATCGCGCACATTGTTAGCACAAACCAAGCGATAAAAGGTTTTCGTCCACCTTTTTC
>CAZLIB010000243.1:0-1803 GCA_964559465.1 uncultured Lachnospiraceae bacterium | reverse complement strand
ATTTATGTTAAAATATAGAAAAAGGAGGGATGATATGCAAAATTATATATTTTACAACTATAGCCGACTGAATTCGGAAGACATCAAGCACGAAGCTCACACCCACAACTCCTTTGAATTAATTTTTGTTTACGAAGCAACAGGCACTTATCACGTTGAAGATAAGTATTACCAGATCAATCCCCATGACCTTATTATCACACGCCCCGGCGTGCATCACTTCATAGATCTTAAAGAAAATACCAACTATGAAAGAATTAATATCCTCGTTGAATATAACAGCTCCCTTGCTTATCAGCTTAAAAAATACTGCAAACAGTTCGACATAATCAGCTGCAGAAATCTCGATAACATAGTGAGTGCATTCGACAGGATGAAGGAATACCACGATAATTTAAGCGGCGAGGATTTTTCCCTTGTTCTTAATTCTTTAATAATTGAGATTGCGGTAAATACCCAGTTTTTCACCAAAGAGTATGCAAATGCGCCTAAAAACATTTCACCAACTATAAGTCAGGCTCTTGACTATATAAACAATCATCTTTATGAAATAGAAAATGTTCAAGAGATAAGCTCGGCTCTGTTCATTTCAAAAAACTATCTGATTGCGCTTTTCAAGGAAACACTTGAGATCACCCCTATGAAGTATATCAACAACAAAAGATTGGTTATGGCGCAAAAACGTCTTCTCAAGGGTGAAAAGCCAACTAAGATTTACACGGAATGTGGGTTTAATAACTACGTAACCTTTTACAAAGCATATACAAACTATTTCGGGCATCCCCCGTCGGATGATATAAACTAAAAAGGTCGGTTGAATACAACCGACCTTTTATGTTTTAATATCAATACTTTAATATGTGATCTTTCTTGTGAACGTAATCTCACAACTTGGAGAAAGGTTGATCACGCCTTTTCTCTCTTTGAATGCCTTTATTTCACCCTCGTATGAAGGCAAGCACTGCCAAGGCTCAATGCAAAGCATTTTTGAGCCGTGCGGATGCCATAAAAGAAGATTTGAGAAGCCATCAAATGAAATTTCAGCTATCTTTTCATTTATTTCCTTGTGGTAGAGTGCCACTCTTCTTGAGTTAATCTCACCAAGAATAACCGTTCTGCCATTGTCGGTGAATTCCCTTTCAAGTTCGAGTATTTGTCCTTTGCCGAAAGCTTCTATCTCCCCCGTTAGAAAACCCGAATCGTTATGAATCAAAGAATAAAAGTTTTCATTCTTTTCAAATGCAATGAAGTATTTATCCACTTCATTATCAAGTGCAAAGCTTTCGTGTCCGCCGCAAGCGAACGGAATTTCTCTATCGCTTGTGTTTTTGACTGTGTATGAAACCTCATAACCATCCTCAACAAGCTCATATTTTACCCTGAACGCGAATTCATAAGGATAAACTGCTCTTGTCCTATCGTTAGCGCAAAGCTCAAATACAATGCTGTTTTCGGCTTGCGAGATGAGTGTAAACTCCTCATTCCTGCAAAATCCGTGCTTTTGAACACCGAAATCAACTCCGTCATAGATAAGGCGGTTAAAACCCGCAAAGGGAAAAAGCAAAATTGCACATCCCGACCACTCGCCCGTTTCGTTTTGCCAAGCGCGCTGCTTTCCGTTGTGTAATACGCTTCGCACCTCTGCGCCAAGTGAATTGATTTTAACTTCTGTTTTATCGTTTTTAATAGTATAAATCATATTAATAAATTATCTTATCTTCGGCAAGCTCGCAGCCGCAACGGACTGTCCAACTCTTCTTGCTTTTTCGTCGGGGATGTTAAGAGTTATCTTACTATTAAGCT
>CAZLIB010000242.1:0-1820 GCA_964559465.1 uncultured Lachnospiraceae bacterium | reverse complement strand
AAAAAAGAATAAGAAAAGGAGGAACTTTGGACAGACAAATTATAAACAAACGTATAACGGGAATACAGAGTGACGTGGATAAGCTAGTCAGAACACTTCATGCTATGGAGAACACAGATCTCTCACAATATCCTGAAAATTACGAAATGCTTTCTATTGACGCGGCGTTTCGATCCGAGCTGATTACCTGCCGATTAAGGCAACTGATTTATACTACTACAAATACTAAAAAGTCAGAATATCTTGCATCGGCAGGTGTCGTTCAGGGGATTGAAATCAACGTTGATGATGGCGTTTTGGAGATAACCTTGCCTTGTTTGTTGCCAAAAAAGAAGCAACGGAGAAGTACGGATTATCTCATTGACCCCTTGTATTTCACTTTGAGCAGCTATGCTACAAACCATAAACTTCCGAGATTTGAGCAGTGTGTGGTTTGTTTCTCAAGCATATATGACAAAGAGCTACCGTTACGTCGAGTCAGAGATTACGATAATCTTGAATTGAAGCAAATTTTGGACGTTGTTGCAGCCTTTGTTATGTTGGATGATACGGGCTTACTGTGTGATGCTTATAATACCACGGAGCTTGGGGACAGCGATTGCACTCGTATTACGATAATGGAGAAGGAACACTTCCCGAGGTGGCTTGAAGAACGAAAAAATACCCTTCAAGATATATCGGATTTTTAGACTTTTTCCGATAGTTTTTTTCCGATACCGCAAAAGCAACACATATATTGTAGAGTTTTTGCGGTCGGGAGAAAAATTGACCGGAGTTTAAGGTGATACGGTTAAAACAGTGGAAAAAAGGAGGTGAATTTTATACCACGAAAAATAGAGTTTCCTAACCAACGAACAAGGGCATATGAACTGCTTGAACTTATCGCTATATGCGGCGAATTGCCAACAGATCAGCTTTCGCGTCTATCGGGTGGTGTCAGTTACAAGGAAACGTTAGTTACTTCTCTTAAGAAAAAAGGCTTCATCAAAACCTACTACGCAGATGGTATGCGTGGGTTACGACTTACAAATACTGCGAAAAAGTATCTTCTTGAAATAGCCCCCGATAGGTTCTCGTTTTATCTGAAGGATAATGTTGAAACCAATCACGTTAGAAGTCACCCCACCCGTCGTGAACGCCTTTGTCGAATAGCCGAGGCAACCATAACTATGATGAATGCCGAGGTTAAGGTTTTTCGAGATGAGCGGCCGATAGTGTTTACTCCCATCGTTGAGGAAATATCTCAAATACAATCTCCTGCTTTTTATCCGTCGCGCGAGATCAAGGACATTGGTTTTATGTTCGACAAAGCGGGAAGTACACGCGCCGTTGGCGTCGTACTCACCAAGAAAGATATTCTGCTTACTTACAATATAGGAGATTCCCTCATACAGAAATGGGGTTATAAAGTGGAGAAGAGAGCAAAGACAGTTATAGAGTATGAGTTAACTATTCGACGGATGCATCAACAATACAATTCGGATAGCGTCAAAGGACTTGTGTTGGCAAACTCAATGGCTCTTGCAGCAGAGATATTAAAGAGTGGCGATCAGCGGCAATATTTTCTTCTTGATGATAATTTCGAGCGCTTTTATTTTGTGACCAACGATAGAAAAGGGGAAATGCTCTTGCGTCTTATTTGTGACCACGAGCTTGGAGTTGAATTGGATGAGCTTCTGACAAGTGATCTATACCCCGCGGACAACGGTTCGCTTATCGATCATGACGCTATCACCGAGGACGGTAGATATGTTCTACTTGCATACAAGTGTGATCTTAGGCGAATACAAAATTTTAACCGAGAGCTGTCAGTACAAAAA
>CAZLIB010000241.1:0-1824 GCA_964559465.1 uncultured Lachnospiraceae bacterium | reverse complement strand
GCAACTTGTAAAAAACAAACTAATCGCCAATATTAGCGTAATAATAAATACGATATTCTTAACAATCACTAAATTATTTACCTCCTCCATACAAAACAAATTGACACAACTCTTTTCCGTCAATCAAATCGGTATTTTTGTAAAAATATAGGTATTCTTCCGTCCATATATAAAGTTCATTATGGAATAATAAACAGTAATCACTTCTCCGTTACAATAGTGAATACGCATACGTGCACTGATAGTATTTACAGTAACATCAAATTGATTAGAAACTATAAATTCAAGCTTACCATCAAAGTAATCACACAGATTCTTGATGCCTTATCTTCATGTGTAATATCCGTACAAACAAGTGCTTGTACTCCTATCATATTTATGCCTCTTTTTTATATAAATTCTTCACGATTTCATATATTTTTTATAATTTATTAACCAGATCAATTTTAACACAATTTTCATACTTTGTCAAGTAAGCTCACAAAGGTGTCCAAAAAAGGCGTTCATATGAACGCCTTTTACTTTGTTTATTTTTTATAGGGCTCAACTGTACATCTTGAATGATGAGGGGGCGCATAAACTGATGAGAGCTTAAGATCGCATCTTCCCGTGTTGACTATATTATGCCAAGTACCTGCGGGGATAAATATTGCATCTCCTGCGCACAATTTGTTCTTTTTGTGCAAGCAATGCTCACTATGACCTGTTATAGCAAGCGCATTACCGTGCTCAACTCTTATATACTGGTCCGTGTCCTCGTGTATCTCAACTCCAATGTCACATCCGCGAGGAATTGACATAAGCGTCATTTGCAAATATTCACCCGTCCACACACTCTCTCTGAAATATTCATTCTTATTAGCCATTCTCTCAACGTTCAGGACATAGACCTCCCCACCGTGCTCGTTTTCACATCCATGCTTGCAGGTGTGGCAATAGTTCATCTCATGATTAGGATGATAAGAAGGATAGTGATTTTCCATACTTCTACAGTTCACTCTGTCGGTATGATGGATTTCATTTCCTTGACAGCTATAACCGTTTTCCTCGCGACGCAATAATCTTTCCGTCATATCTCTTTCGTTATTCATTCTTCCCTGCATATTTCTTTCCATATCCCTGCAGGTATTGTTGTGTATATGATTGTTAATTGAATTGTTTTCCATAAGCTATCTCCTTTGTTGTCACTATTTCCAGTATATGCAGGGATAAAAAAATCGCTCACCTTTTAGTGAGCGATTTTTATGTAATTCAATTATTATCTTTTGAATACGGAGAAGAGATCGTCAAAGTCGAGATCGTCAGAATCCTCTTGCGCGGGTTCTTCAACCTTTGCTGCGGGCTCTGCCTTTTTAGCGGGCTCAACCTTCTTTGCTGCGATCTTGTTTGCCTGATCCTCAAATTTCTTTTCAAAGCCTGTAGCGATGATAGTAATTCTCATCTCGTCCTCAAGCTCGGGATCAAATGCAACACCCCAGATAACGTTTGCATCGGGATTAGCTTCGTTAGCGATCATTGTAGATGCAACGTCAACGTCCTCAAGTCCAACGTCGGGAGAAGCAGTGATACTGATAAGCACGCCGGAAGCGCCCTTGATGGATGTTTCAAGGAGAGGACTTGAGATAGCTGCCTTAGCTGCAAGCTCTGCCTTATCCTTACCTGTTGCGTTACCAACGCCCATGTGAGCATAGCCCGCATCCTTCATAACGGATGTAACGTCTGCAAAGTCAAGGTTGATGAATCCGGGAACGTTGATAAGCTCGGAAATACTCTGAACACCGCGACGAAGTACGTCGTCAGCCGCTTCAAATGCATTTGCAAGTG
>CAZLIB010000240.1:0-1827 GCA_964559465.1 uncultured Lachnospiraceae bacterium | reverse complement strand
GTTCACGGGTTTGAGAGGAAATAGAAATAAATAAAATCAAGGGCATCGTTTGATGCCCTTTTTTTAAAGAAAAAAAGCAACGCAGACGCGTTGCTACTATATATTAAAATGATCATTTGAGAAAACGGGTGATTACTGAAATAGTGGAGGTTTTCCCACCGTTTTGCGATAAAAGGGTGAGATTTAACCGGAGTAGTTTGGAGAGAGAAAAATGAAAAAAACAAACAAAAAATCCGGCCGTAACACTCGTTTTCTCAAATGTGCGGATAAAATTCTTATCAATAAATTACACAAATGTATAATTCTTCCTAATATATTATAATATATAATCCACAAAAAATCAAGTGTGATTTTAAATAAAATATTAAAAAAATGTAAACATTATATCAATTTATTGGCAATTTTTGAAAATTTCGCGCAATGCTCGGCTTCCTGCGACTTTTCTTATATATTCGCGGTCACGGTTGCGGGAAATCGAAAGGCGAACGCTATAGTTATCCTTTGCGCTTGCTATGCCGATAAAGACCGTGCCGACCTCTTGCTTGGTGGCAGGATCGGGATGGGGACCTGCCTCGCCTGTGATGGCAACGGCAATGTCTGTGCCAAGCTTTTCACGCGCGCCAAGTGCCATTTCAAGTGCCACCTCGGCGGATACTGCGGAGTGATTTTCGATTGTTTCGGGATCAACTCCAAGGAGCTTTATCTTCGCCTCGTTGGAATAGGTTATAAATCCACCCATAAACACAGAGGAAGCCCCCGGAACGTCGGTTATTCTTTTACCGAGGTAACCGCCCGTGCAGCTTTCTGCTACCGCAAGAGTGAGATGCTTTTCTTTAAGTGTGCTTACTACGAGCTTTTCTATATTTTCGGCATCAAGTGCATAAATATATTTACCAACGGGGCTTGCTTTGACCTTCTCGATCATCCCGGCGCACATTTTTTCGCCTTCTTCCTCACTGCTTGCAAGCGCGCCGACTCGAAGACGCATCTCTCCCTCTTTGGCATAGGGGGCAAGCGTGGGATTGGTGCTGTTTTTCATTAGATCGAGAATGTGCATCTCAACCTCGCTCTCGCCCATTCCCATAATGTGAATGTTGTGGCTGACGAGTATATTATCGCTCATTTGGCGAAGACGAGGGAAGACGAATTCATCGAACATCGGCTGAAGCTCAAAGGGTGGACCCGGAAGAAGAACCACGACCTTGTTGTCCTTTTCAACGAATATACCGGGAGCTGTGCCTGTTCTGTTGGGAATGGCAAATGCGCCAAGCGGAATATCTGCCTGCTTTGCATTGTTTGGGGGCATAGGCCTTCCTGTTGAGGTAAAATATTCTTCGATTTCAAAAAGGATCTTCTCGTCGCGCACCATCGGAAGCTCCAAAACAGACGCAACGGTTTCCTTTGTTAAGTCGTCATAGGTAGGGCCAAGACCGCCCGAAAGGATCAAGAGATCCGCGTGGGTGAGCGCCTCATGCACGGCGTTCTCAAGACGGTGGGGATTGTCGCCAACAACGCTCGTATGATAAACTGAAATTCCAAGCCGCGCAAGTGCGCGTCCGATATATGCAACGTTGGTATTGACCACTTCGCCGAGAAGCAGCTCCGTTCCAACGCAAAGTATCTCTGCATTTTTGATCTTCATAATTTTCTCCTGAAGCTATTTATACATTTATTATACAATAATTATTCGCAAAAATCAATTAAATACTTGAAAAAGAGATAAAAAAAGTATATAATTTATTCGGATTTTATGGGTGTGAACAGTTTTCAAATTTTAATTTATCGGTGAGATGGATAGTTAGAAAAAGACCGCTCGAGCCGCTTGGG
>CAZLIB010000239.1:0-1834 GCA_964559465.1 uncultured Lachnospiraceae bacterium | reverse complement strand
TAAAGGTAAAGACAAAGAATATGGGAAGTATGTTTGCTCTTACATACGACGTGACCCTTCGGGATAAACTAAAGGAGAAGGAGTTTATCGATCAGCTCCGAGTCAGAAACGGAAATCTTGAAATTATAGTTTCCAAGCAGGAGACCGTAAGCAGAGAGCTTTGATTGAAAAAAGAAGAATATGAGCAGTAAAAAGAAGAAAAATAACAATTCAGGCAACAACAATAAAAGTCAGAATAACACAAATAATACTAACAAGGGTAAGAAAAATAATAGTAAACAGCAATCCTTCTTTGAAAAAAGTAAAAAGCAAATTTTTATATTTGGAGGAATTGCAGTTGCGCTCATCATTACGCTTATAATTGTATTGGCTGCAGGCGGTGGTTCTGCAAAGACCGATGGAGCATTCAAAACGCCGGATAGCATATTGCAATCCTCATTAACCTTTTCAAAGGATGAGCTATACGAGGGGTATTTTGAGTCCGATACGCAGGACGTTACGATCTTATGCGTTTCAGGCACGGACGGTTGCTACGCAATAGAAAGCGATACGATAACTTTTTCGGGAATCAGTGAGGACAGCGTATATTCTATAAGCGGTCAGTTCAAGGGAAACATCGTAATTGACATAGCTGATGATTATAAATTCGACCTTGAAATGCACGGCTTTACATTGGTCAGCGAAAGTGTGAACCCGATTACGGTTTTAGGCGGCAACGAGGTTTCTTTGACCGCAAAAAACGGATATAAAAATTATATTTACGATATGCGCGATGCCATTGACGAAAGTGATGAAACACTGTATTCCGGTGCTATTCATTCCGTAGTGGATCTGGAGATCGGGGGAAAAGGAAGCATGGTTCTCGTTTCTGAAAACAATAACGGTATTCATTCCAAGGACGACCTTCAGGTTAAGAATCTGAGCTTGAAAATACTTTGCGTCGACAACGCTCTCAAGGGTAACGATAGCGTTTCGCTTGAAAACTGCACCACCGAGCTGATCGCAACCCAGGGAGACGGTATCAAGACTACGAATACCGACATTTCCGAAAAAGGCACGCAGAGAGGCACGGTTACGATCACCGGCGGTATCCATACGATCGGCGCGGCGTGTGATGGAATTGACGCCGCATACAACGTCGTCATTGAGGATGAAGCGACCGTTCTGAATATTTACACCGATAAATATTCATCCGCCTCTGAGGAGGTAACGGCAACCTCGGATAACACCTATTATCTGAGAAGCACCAGCAAATCTTATAAATTTTCTATTAAGTACTTTAACAGTGATGATGATTTTGAATGGATTAACATCGATAGCTCCTCATATAAAACCGTAACGTCACAAAGCACCCGCCCCGGCGCAAGCGGTACTACGTATTATTACTACAGCTTTGAGAAAAAGTCCGAGTACGATAAACTTGTAGTATATGCATATAAGAGCACGCAGGATCAAGGACAGGATGAGGACTATTATGCTTGTTCTTCTTCTAAGACCTTGAATGACAATTACGATACGCTGGCGGTTTCCGTAGGCAGTTCCTCGGTCAATACAAGCTGGACCAATTATACAACATCGTCATCCTCGGGTGGTGGAATGATGGGCGGAATGAACGGCGGAAATTCCGATAAGGGCGACTATTCAACAAAGGGTCTTAAAGCAGGAAACGAGATCACGATCAATGCGGGAACGGTTAACATCAAGGCGTATGACGATGCCATTCACGCCAACAAGGACAGCGCCTTGGAAAACGGATCTTCTCCCACCGGTAACGTAACGGTAAACGGCGGAACCGTCACGGTTTACAGCAATGACGACGGTATTCATGCTGACG
>CAZLIB010000238.1:0-1847 GCA_964559465.1 uncultured Lachnospiraceae bacterium | reverse complement strand
CGATGGGCTTTGAAATAGACGACAAAAAGCTTAAGCGCGCAGGTCTTGATTATTGGCATTTGCTCGATATAACGTATTATAAGGATCTTGATGACTTTTACAATAAAAACCCTCAAGCAAAGGTGTTTTATTACACTACAAAAGCACCGCGAAAATACACCGAAGCGGAGTTTAGCGGCAAGGTGTTTCTTATGTTTGGCAAGGAATCAAAAGGATTGCCCGAGAGCTTGCTGGAGAAAAATCCCGACACCTGTGTGAGAATACCAATGAGACCTAATCTACGCTCCCTCAACCTTTCAAATTCGGTCGCTATTGCCGTTTATGAGGTGTTCAGACAAAATAATTTTGAGGGATTGCTTGAGGAAGGAACGCCCACGACATTTATGTGGGAAGATTACAGAATTGATTAAAAAAGAAAGGGGTGAACTATATGAAGGTGCTTGTTGCCATGAGTGGTGGCGTTGACAGCGCAGTTTCGGCTTATCTTATTAAGCAGCATCACGACGCTATTGGAGTCACTATGAAGCTTCACGACGAAACCGACAGTCTTATATATGGTGAAAACTCCTGTTGCTCAAGTCAGGATATCGCTGATGCTAAATCAGTTTGCGAGCTTGTGGGCATTCCCCACGAGGTTCACGATTTTGGCGCGGCATTTAAGGATTACGTTATTACAGATTTTATAAATTGCTATAAATGCGGTTCTACGCCAAATCCTTGTGTCGTTTGTAATAGAAAAATAAAGTTTGAACAATTACTTAAAATAGCTCTTGAGCGCGGTTATGATGCTATCGCAACGGGCCATTATGCAAGAATAGAAAAAGCCGAAAACGGAAGATATCTTCTTAAAAAGGCAATAGATTTGTCAAAGGATCAAAGCTACGTGCTTTATTCCCTCACACAGGACCAGCTTGCTCACACTATCTTCCCTCTTGGTGAGACGACAAAAAATGATGCGCGCGAGCTTGCCGAAGAAATTGGCTTTATTAACGCAAGAAAGCACGACAGTCAGGATATTTGCTTTATTCCCGATGGCGATTACGTTTCTTTTATAGAAAAGACCACCGGCGAAGCCTTTGAAAAAGGCAATTTTATCGATCTTGACGGAAATGTTCTTGGCACTCATAACGGTATAATAAAATATACCATCGGTCAAAGAAAGGGTCTTGGTATTGCTTTAGGAGAGCCTATGTACGTTGTTGCAAAGAATCTTGACAATAACACTATAACCCTGGCAAGAAACTCCGATCTTTTTGCCACAACTCTTACCGCCAACAGAATAAATCTTATTTCCTGCGACAGTATTCCTTATCCTATGAGAGTAAAAGCAAAAATAAGATATAATCAAAAGGAGCAGCCCGCAATAGTTGAACAGATCGGCGATGACAGAATAAAGGTCGTTTTTGATGAGCCGCAAAGAGCTATTACGCGCGGTCAATCTGTGGTTTTGTATGACGGAGATATTGTGGTTGGCGGCGGAATAATTGAATAAAATCAACTTTTGTTGAATTTTATAAAAGGTTATTGACTATCATTAAGTAATGTGGTATAATCTATTCACTCGAGGGAGTAGTTTGCGTATTACGTGATATGTCAACAGCCTAACCATTTATGGTTTGGCATATCTTAATTAACAAGACTCAAGTGTAGAATTACACTTGGGTCTTTTTCATTTTATATAAAATATTTTTACGAAGGAGAAACAAATGAATTTTCACAACAGAACAGTTGAAGAAGTACTTTCCCATTTTAATTCTAACATAAATGGATTAACTTCTTCAGAGGCACAATCAAAACTTGCTGAATTTGGAAAAAACAAACTTGCTGAAGCTAAAAAAGAATCTGTC
>CAZLIB010000237.1:0-1864 GCA_964559465.1 uncultured Lachnospiraceae bacterium | reverse complement strand
CTTCGTGACAAAGTAGTTCCCGACGACCTCATCGCCATCGGCGAGCTTGGACTTTCCGGCGAGGTTCGTGCCGTTTCTAACCTTGAGCAACGCGTTAAGGAAGCCGCACGCCTTGGATTTACAAAGGCGGTAGTTCCCTATCGCAACCTTGAAAAACGCAAAATTGACTGCGGCATCGAGCTTATCGGAGTCAAGTCGATTTATGACACATTGAAGCTCCTTTGTGATCCAAAGGAATAAATAATATTGACATCACTACATTTTTGTGATATAATACTGTTACAAGAATAGCGGACACAAAAAGTGCCCGAAAGCGATAATAATAAAAGCGCAGAGTCGAGCATTTATGCCTAATTCTGCGTTTTTTCTTTTCTTGATAAAATGTTTTAATAATTTGTAAACAAATAAAGAATTCTGAAGAATTTTGAAAGTTTCGCAGGTAATATATTATGAAAGGGTTAAAATCTCTTAATTTTATTCAGGAGGTGATACCAATGTTCCGACTTTTGTAATTCGAGACTTTGAATTTGAAAAATAGAATGTTTTGTTTATTTCAGAATATGAAGGAGATTTTTATGAAGAAGAGTATTTCTATGGGATTACCCTTTAGATTTCAACTCACTAAAGGAAGTGTAACCAATTATGAAGGAAATACAGCATATACAGTAAATACTTCCGCTAAATACTTTGTCTTAGCACAATACAACAGCCTTTTTTCTGAACCGACATACATACCATATTATATAACTGAAACTATAACACACGAAGGGACGGTAACGTTATCTTGAAAAAGTCTATGTTAATCTTTCTTGCCATCACTTTAGCATTTATTCTCATTTGCTTGGGTGTCGTATTTATTCCCTATTTACTCAGCCAACCGCGAACGGGTAGCGGGGTAATCGTCGGCGAGGTTGTGGGTACTCAGTATTCCTACGTTTACGTTAAGCCCGTTGGCGATCAAGGTACGAAGCAGCTTTTGGATTTTAAGCTCACTGCGGAGACTTCGTTTGCGTCGGGGCCTGTTGGCGATGAGTTTGGCACCATGCCCGAGCTTGCTCCCGGCACCGAAGTGGAAATCCGAT
Organism: uncultured Lachnospiraceae bacterium; assembly: GCA_964559465.1. Taxonomy (GTDB): domain Bacteria; phylum Bacillota; class Clostridia; order Oscillospirales; family CAG-272; genus RGIG4608. The sequence continues at coordinate 782 of CAZLIB010000237.1, read as the reverse complement.
ATACATACAAAAGGGGCGACGGTTGGCTGACTGTAACCGCTGACAGCATCAAGACGGCTGATGCTTCCGCCTCCACCGAGGATTGGCCCGACCTGATTCCCGATGAGGATTTTGATTGGGACAAAAGTCCTGTCGGAATACGTATACAGGGTGAGGTCGTATACACGGTAAAGCTCAACTCACCTACGGAGGGATATATTGTTTACGTTAAGCAAAATAATGAGACGTATTGGAGAGAGCTTTTCATTAAAGCTGACAACAAATTTATAACCAATAAATTACGAGAGCTTCTTGACGATGGAGCTACGGGATATACTGTTGAATTACATACATTGGAGAGCACCCCCTTTGAGTATTCTTCGATTTTAGGTGCGTTCGTTATAGATTTGATTGAAGAATAAATCAATCCCCTCTTTATGAATTTTGAGAGGGGATTACCAATATATTATATATAGTAACAAATTTCTAAAAAGCCCTTGACATTGTATTGACTTTGTGATACAATAGCAGTACCTCTGCGAATGGGCTTTTTTGTTGTGCCTGTTTTTAGCGCCGTCCCTTATGGGACAAGGTATAATGCCATCCTCAGAGGGAGGTACACTGACCGCAAAGGTCAAAAAAATTTAAATGGGAGGTGCCGAAAAAATGGCTAATGATGCAAGAGTCAAAATTACTCTCGTATGCACAGAGTGCAAGCAGAGAAATTATGAATCAAAGAAAAACAAGAAGAATGACCCCGACAGACTTGAAATGAACAAGTACTGCAAATTCTGCCGCAAGCA
>CAZLIB010000236.1:0-1868 GCA_964559465.1 uncultured Lachnospiraceae bacterium | reverse complement strand
CTTCGAGCGAGAGGAAGAAACAGGATTCACCGGGGTCTCCCTGACGGCCCGATCGTCCGCGAAGCTGATTATCTATTCTTCTTGATTCGTGTCTTTCAGAGCCAAGGATATAAAGACCTCCGACCTCCCTTACCTTTTGTGCCTCGGGCTCTATCTCCTTTTTGAACTTTGCATTAAGCTCTGCAAAGGTTCTTCTTGCATTCATTATATCCTCATCGTCAACAACGGCAGTCCCCGTCGCAACGGATATAAGCTCATCCGAAAAGCCCATTTTTCGCATTTGATTTTTAGCCATAAATTCGGAGTTTCCACCGAGCATAATGTCAGTACCACGGCCCGCCATATTGGTAGAAATCGTTACCGCACCAAGCTTACCTGCTTGAGCAATAATCTCCGCTTCTTTTTCGTGAAGCTTCGCATTAAGCACGGTGTGCTTTATTCCCTCTCTGTCGAGAAGCTTTGAAAGCGCCTCCGATTTATCAATAGAAACAGTGCCCACAAGCACAGGCTGCCCCTTAGCGTGACACTTTTTGACCTGTTCAACGATTGCTTTGTATTTACCGTTAATGGTTTTATAAAGAACATCGTTATGGTCCACTCTTATCATGGGTTTGTTTGTCGGAATCTCAACCACATCAAGAGTATATATCTCACGGAATTCAGCGTCCTCAGTAAGAGCAGTGCCTGTCATACCGGAAAGCTTTTTATACATTCTGAAGTAATTCTGGAAGGTAATTGTGGCAAGAGTCTGATTTTCCTTTTCGATCTTAACTTTCTCCTTGGCTTCGATTGCTTGATGAAGTCCGTTGGAATATCTTCTGCCGGGCATAAGACGTCCCGTGAACGCGTCAACTATCATAACGCCGTTTTCGTTAACAACGTAATCTACGTCGCGCTTCATTGTGCCGTATGCACGAATAGCTTGGTTAATATGATGCGCAATCTCATTATTTTCCGGATCACTGAGATTTTCTATGCCAAAGAATCCTTCTGCCTTTCTCGTTCCTGCAGGTGTGATAACGGCATTTTTCGCCTTTTCATCTACAATATAGTCAGCATCGATATCTTCTTGGTCCTCTTTAGCATCTATCTCCTTAACTACAAGCTTTTTGAACTTGCGAACAAGTGCATCTGCTTTTGTATAAAGATCGGTTGAAGGGTCGCCTGCACCAGAGATAATAAGAGGGGTTCGAGCTTCATCAATAAGAATTGAGTCAACCTCGTCAACAATGGCAAACGCATGTCCTCTTTGAGAAAGATTCTGCTTATAAACTACCATATTATCGCGAAGGTAATCAAAACCAAATTCATTATTCGTACCGTAAGTAATATCTGCATTATATGCTTCCTGCTTTTGATGAGGCGTCTGACCGTGAACTATAAGACCTGTCTTGAGTCCCATAAAGGAATAAACCCTTCCCATTTCCTCACTGTCACGACAAGCAAGATAATCATTTACCGTAACTATATGCACACCCTCTCCGGTAAGAGCATTAAGATAAGCAGGCATAGTTGCAACGAGAGTTTTTCCTTCACCTGTTTTCATTTCGGCAATCCTTCCTTGATGAAGAATGATACCGCCGATTATCTGTACGCGAAAGGGACGCTTACCAAGCACACGGTCGGCTGCCTCTCTAACTGCTGCAAAGGCATCGGGAAGAATTTCGTCGAGCGTTTCTCCATTGGCAAGTCTGTCCTTAAATATCTGTGTCATACTTGAAAGCTCAGTATCAGTCATTTTTGCATACTTATCTGCAAGTGCTTCAACCTGACACACAATTTTATCTATTTTCTTCAGTTCTCTTTCACTATAAGTTCCAAAGAGCTTATCAAAAAGTCCCATTTAGTCCTCCATATATAAAAATATC
>CAZLIB010000235.1:0-1868 GCA_964559465.1 uncultured Lachnospiraceae bacterium | reverse complement strand
ACTTTCTATGAAAAAATTTCTTGCTTTGCTGCTCGTTGCTCTTTTGATAACGAGTACAGTTATTCTCACTTCTTGCATATGGGGCCCAACTATTGCATATCATTGGCAAGTTGAAAGCCATAGCGAATTTGTTGAGAGACTTGAAAGATTTAATAGCATACACGATGAATTTGTTAACACTTTTATTTCTTTTGATTTGGATGAAAAAGAAGACGTATCAAAGACAATATACCATTTTGGTACAATAGCTAATAAATCCGCCGTTTACAAGTATGATTTGTGTGATAAAGTTTGTTCTACTTTTAACGTCGAGTTTGTTTGTTATTTGAAGTCAAATATAGAAAATGATGAGCATAATGATCATGCATATAAAATCGCGTGTTACTATAGCGAGGTTGGATTTAATTTTTCAGAAAACGATAAAATAGAAATCCAAAAATGTAATACTTATGGGGGAGAAGAACAAAAACAGTGTAACGTTGGCGGATGGTATGATATGTTCTATCAAGATGCTATAAGTGGTAACTTATTGGAAGAAAACCGTATATATAATTACTCTTGCCATTATGAATTGTTTGTAAATGGTATAGAGTTTGCGTGTATTCATATTTCAAGTATTGAAGAAGCGAGTGAAGAAAAACTTAATGAGATTATTCAGATGCTATCTGATAGCTTGGTTATTCTTAATACGGAGAATTAATGTGGGAGGAATATTCCGCAACATATTGGAGCTGCAGAGATTGCGGTAAATTAAAGGTAAGAAAGATTGGAGATTTTACTCCAATAATTAAAACGAAGCTGCCTGAAACAGAAGAAGCTTACACCGAGTAATCGAATAAAAGCAAAAGAGCTTTGCGTTTGCAAGGCTCTTTTTTTAGCTTTTTTAACAAATCATCGTTTTTTTTCATAAATTTATATTGAAATAAATTTATGGAGGAATATATGAAAGAAAGATATTTTGTGGCTTCGAATTCAAGCGAGGGATTTTGCTCATATTATGATGATGCTTTTGACACGTGTAAATTCAACAGGATATACGCCATAAAGGGCGGCAGCGGCACGGGCAAGGCGTTTTTTATGAGGGAGATAGCCAAGGCGGCAGAGACGCGTGGCTTTACAGTGCGCTACATATACTGCTCATCGGATGCCTCGTCGCTTGATGGAATAATCATTAACGAATTAAAAATAGCCGTTCTTGACGGAACGGCACCGCACGTATACGAGCCAAAGCTGATAGGCGCGTGCGAGAGCATTGTGAATCTCGGCGAGTTTCTTAACGAGGAGCTTTTATCAAAAAGCCGCAAGGTGATAGAGAGTATAAGCAACGAAAAAAAGCGAGGATTTGAGCGCGCCTACAGAGATCTTAGGGCATATCGCACATTGAGTGAGAATATTGAGGACTTAATAAGATCCTGCACAAAGCTTGAAAAAATAAAAAAATATGCCTCAAAATTCGCGGAAAATATTGAAGGCGGAGAGGGAACCGAAGAGCATTTGCTAACTCGCTCAATAGGAATGAGGGGACTTTCGTCGTTTGATACATATTTTGAAAATGCGGGAATATATTACGAGATAAACGATTATTTTGAAACGGCGCATATTATGATGTACGAGATATATTCGGCACTTAAAAGAAAGAATATTGATCTGAAAATATCAAATAATCCGATAATAAAAACGCGTCTTGACGCACTTTGTGCCATCTCAAGCGGTCTGACATTTGAGATAGGCAACGGAATGGTCGACGGCGCGCGCACGGTAAATATGAAGCGGTTTGTCGATGCCAATGCAATAGGAAAGGTAAGACAGGAATACCGTGCGATCGCCCGCGCGCGTGATGAGGTGCTTGGTCTTGCGCTTGCTGAATT
>CAZLIB010000234.1:0-1869 GCA_964559465.1 uncultured Lachnospiraceae bacterium | reverse complement strand
TGGACGAAAACTTTTTATCGCTCGGTTTGTGCGAACATTGTGCGCGATAAATCAAAATTTGAAATCAGTAATCTAATATACATATACATTCTAACACACAAATATGCAAAAAACAACCCAATATTTGCAAAACTTTCGGTCGCAAAAAGTATGATTAATTGCGATTATTATTTAATTTTTGCCCCAAAAAGGTGAATAAATTGTAAATGACTTAAAAAATACCGTTTTTGCCGTCATTTTTGCACGAGCGCTTTTTATTGACAGGAAAAATATGGGATTGATATAATGAAATCACCCAATTTTAAAGGAAGAAGGAAAGAAAAATGGACAGAAACGAACTTAAATCAAAAATTCTTAAGGGGTTTACCATAGCTCTGCCGATTTTACTTGTAGCAGTGCTTGCAATGCTGATCGTAGTTGCGATGGATCTGGCGAAGGATAATTCCGTTCCCGTTATCAATGACAACGTTGATGACACGACTACAACAACGACAACCACGACGACCGGTGAGAACGGGGAAGATGAAACTCCGGACGATCCCGTGCCCGACCCGTCGAGTGAGGGGTTAAGCTTTGTCAGCAACGGTGACGGAACCTGCGTGCTTGACGGCATTGGCGAGTGTACCGATAGCTTTATCATCATTCCGCGAGAAAGCCCCGACGGTGACATCGTTGTTGAGGTTGCGGACAATGCTTTTAAGAATTGCAATCGTATCAAGGGCATTGAATTTCCCGATACGGTGGAGCGCATTGGCGCTTATGCCTTTTACGGCTCGACGGTGAGGGAGATAGTTATACCCTCAACCGTTAAGGAGATCGGCAACTATGCCTTCTGCGGCTGCAAATATCTGACAAGCATTGATGTGGACGATGAAAATAATGCATATTCATCAATTTCGGGTGTGCTTTATAATGCTGACGGCAGCACGCTCATCACTTATCCTGCGGGCAAGACCGATAATTTTGTAAACATATCTGTCGATGTTACTAAAATCGCGAATATGGCGTTTTACAGATGCTCAAGTATCAAAAAAGTGAATTATCACGGGACGTCAAGCTCTTGGGAATACGTTGAGATAGGCGCGGGTAACGAGGTCGTTGATGAAGCGATAATCTACTGCGCAGGAGATAGTGGGAAATGATAAAAAGGCGAGGAAACTCGCCTTTTTTGTTAAAATAAAACCACGCGATAGTCGCGTGGTTCAGTTGGGCTAATGCCGGTGAGCAGGGAGCAAACAGAAAGTCAGCGAAGAACGTTTTATGTCAAAGGCTCCCTCTGGGGGGAGCTCCCGCGAAAGTGGGTGAGGGAGAGTTAAGAAATAAAAATTAATTATAAAACGATCTCTCCTTCCGTCAAAATCTTCGATTTTGTCGCCTCCCTCGTCAGAGGGAGGCGAGAGTTTATTAACCCGTTTACGGGCAGCAAGTAACAATTGCGCGGCCGGCAGGTGAGTAAAGACTCACTTATGCGTTTCCGGTACAGGATAGGACTATGCCCGAAAATGTAAAACCACCCGCACAGGGTGGTTTTTTATTATGTTGTGAAAATAATGAGGCGTATTTCGGATTATTCTCCGTGATTTAGGTCAACAATAAACCAAAAACATAATGAGGTTTATTGCTTTGAAAAATAAAAGAGATAAAAAGAGGATAGCAAGAAGGATTATTATTGCTTTTCTTGTGTTGATTTTGATTTTCGCGCTCGGTGTTGGTATTTACGTTGGCGCGATAGTTGACGAGGAGCTTGACGCGTCGCTTTTTGAGATAGGTCAGGTGTATTCCGCAACAAAGATATTCGTTATGCAGGACGGTGAGTGGGTCGAGTGGCGCGAGGAGAGGATACTTGGTGAGAGGAGCTTTGAGTTTGTT
>CAZLIB010000233.1:0-1879 GCA_964559465.1 uncultured Lachnospiraceae bacterium | reverse complement strand
CAAAGAAAAAGTGGATAAACGGAAAGCGGTTGCTACAGTCAGTGGCACTGTATTTGAATACCAAGACTCTTTAGCCGCTTTTCTTTCGCAGTATAGGCGGAAAGAAAAGCTAACAAAAGAAACGCCGAGTCGCCTGCGCGGCGGGCGCCACCTTTTGAAAAAGGTGGACGAAAACCTTTTATCGCTTGGTTTGTGCGAACAACGTGCGCGATAAATCAAAATTTGGACCTCAAGGGTTTGTTATTTTAAGGGCGAATAATTGAATAAAAATTAAGCGAGCCGCACAAGTGGCTCGCTTTTTTTGTTTATTATTGGTTTTTATTTCTTATTCTTCTTAAATTCCTTCATGCCGTTTGTGCTTCCGCCGTCAACGAGAACGTCAACGCCTGCAAGGTAACCGTTTCTTTCGTCAGCAACGGTTGCAAGAGCAAAGCCCAACTCTTCGGGCTTGCCCATTCTTTCCTCGGCAGACATAGGAATGAGTGCTGCTCCTGCATCAGCTTCAAGGTTGCCCATATCGGTGGCGATAAGCCCGGGGCTGAGAGAGCAAACTCTGATACCCTTTTTGCCGTATTCGAATGCGCATTTCTGAGCATACCAAACTACGAAATTCTTTGAAAGGGAATATGCAAAGCCGGATTTCAGATAATCGGTTTTTGCCATATTGCTTTTTTTGATAATTTTCTGAATAAATTTGTCTTCGTCAGTATCCGCAAGCTTATAATCCTTCTTATTGATGATGAAGGAGGGAAGACTGTATGCGGAGTTTGAAGAAACGTCAACGATAACGCTGCCTGCATTCATTTCCTTTGAAAATTCTTCGTTGATGTAAACTGTACCGAGAGCATTAACTCTAACGATGGTTTCGGGATTGCTCATAGCGGGGGAAAGACCTGCTGAGTTGATAACGTTTTTGATCTCGCCAAGCCCCTTGCAGAACTGAACAAGCTCCTTAACGCTATCGCGCTTTGACGTATCGCATGTTTTTGCATATGCTTCATAGCCGAGCGCTTTAAGCTCCTCAACCGCACCCTCAAGCTTTGAGAGTGTTCTGCCCGAAATAACAATAATTTTGTCCTTGGGCATAAATTTTGCAGCAGCAAGACCCATTCCGCTTCCGCCGCCTGTGATTACGCAAACATTTGCCATTTTGTATTCTCCTTGTATAGATAAATTATTATTAACCGTGTCTCAAATAGACCGTTAATATTTTAACATACTTGTCGCTTGTTGTCAACATTTATTTTGAACAATTCCAAAAATGGAATTTTTAATAATTTTTGAAAAATTAATAAAAAAATATTTCCGATTTAAGAAAAAATGTCTTGACAAGAAGAAAAAATGGGTGTATAATGTCCTCGTAATAAAAAAACGATTAATTTTGGAGGACTATAAATTATGGCAAAAAAAGTTGCAGTAGCAAAAACAACTCCCATTGACGATAAGACGGCTCGCAAAAAGGCGCTCAGTACAGCGCTTGCACAGCTTGAAAGAGATTTTGGCGCAGGAGCAGTAATGAAGCTCGGTGAAAATACACATATGGAGGTGCAGGCAGTTCACACGGGCTCGCTCGCTCTTGATTTCGCGCTCGGCATCGGCGGCGTTCCGAGAGGAAGAATCATTGAAATTTTTGGTCCTGAATCTTCCGGTAAAACGACCGTTGCGCTTCACATTATTGCAGAGGTACAGAAGGAGGGCGGGGAAGCGGCGTTCATCGACGCAGAGCACGCACTTGACCCTGTTTATGCGAAGGCGCTTGGCGTTAACATAAATGAATTACTCGTTTCACAGCCCGACTGCGGTGAGGACGCGCTTGAAATTACAGAGGCACTTGTTCGCTCGGGCGCTATCGACGTTGTTGTGGTCGACTCCGTTGCGG
>CAZLIB010000232.1:0-1889 GCA_964559465.1 uncultured Lachnospiraceae bacterium | reverse complement strand
CACCGCGCTTTGCCATGTTGTTTCGTCCACCTTTTCAAAGGTGGCGCCCCACGCGTAGTGGCGGGTGCGGGGCGAGCAGCCCTGCATTTCGCCCTTTTCTTTTTGCAAAGCTTTTTCTTTTGGGGCTATTTCTTCAAAAGAAAAAGCGTTAAAGGACTTTTGATATCAAAAGTTAGTGCCACTAACTATAGATACCAAAACCGTATAGCCGCTTTTCTTTGCCAAAACAGGCATAAAGAAAAGCTATGTAAAAGAAATGCCGAGTCGCCTGCGCGGCGGGCGGTCGCTTTTGCAAAAGCGACGCAAAACAACCATTTGGTTCGCGCGAACATAGTGCGCGACAAATCAAAATCTGAAAATGAATTATTACTTTTTAAGCCTTGGCATCTTTCTAACCTGCTTTTTTGCATAATCCTCGTGCAAAAGGCGTGAAAGCTCTTCTTCCTTTTCGGGATATGCAGAAGCAATATATTGATATAGCAAAGCATAAGCATCGTTTTGCGATATTTTTCTTATATTACGACCGTCGCGCTCAGTGATAAAATTGCGCAATCCGAGATAAAAATCAAACGGAGATTCTACTCCCTTTAGCGCATACTCAAGAGAGGACTCAAATCCCCCACCCTCGCGATAGCGATCGAGAATATCGGCAATTTCAGTGAGCAAGGACAGATCTTCAAAGCTCATCCAATTCGATTTCAGCACCGTATATGGCGCTTTTTTTGATGCTATAAAGCCATATTCGTCAGCCTTGTTCCTCATTTCAGTTCCATAAAGCAGTTTCAAAAATCCAAGCTGAAGCATATCGCAAGCAAAGTATGCATCGTCAAACGATTTTCTAAAGCTCACCATATCCTCGTATGGAAGCCCTGCAATAAGATCAAGGTGAACGTGGATATTTCCCATTTTTTTGACGCGCGAAGCCGCATCTATTATCTTTTGGGCATCAAGGTGTCGGGAAATTATGTTGAGAGTGGCTTCATTCGTGCTTTGCAGTCCAATTTCAAGCTGAATTTTGCCCTTTGGCATTTGGCTAAAGATTTCAAAGCTTTCTTCATTAAGCAAACTTGCGCATATTTCAAAATGGTAATTTTTCGTAAACTCATCAGAAAGGAGCGCGTGCCAGATCTCGTTGGCTCTTTTTATATTGAAATTAAAGGTTCTGTCAACGAATTTTATTATTTTTATTTGAGTGTCAAGCTTTTCAAATGCGCGAAGATCACACAAGGTTTGCTCCACACCCTTCGCTCTTACACCATCATAAGCAGAGGACAAACAATAAGCGCATTTATATGGGCATCCGCGGCTCGACTCGTAATAAAGCATCGTTCCGCTTTCAAAATCGCCCTCGCGATAAAGTATTCCCTCGTCGTGCATAACGTCGGGGCGACCACCGTCGATTATTCTATCAATTTTCTCATTATTTTTGATTGCATCACAGAGTTTGACTATAACTTCTTCACCCTCGCCACGAACGATATGGTCAATAAATCCAAGATCAAATCGCTCACAAGCAAAGCTAACCTCGGGACCGCCGAAAACGATTTTCGAGTCGGGCAAAAGCGCCTTCAGGTCAGCGGCAATATCAAGCATTGACGCGATATTCCAGATATAACACGAAAAGCTGTAAACATCTGCCTGCTCTCGCACGAGTGCCGAAAGAACGGTAGAATTCATATCTCTTAAATTGTATTCGCAAAGCGTGGCATTATATCCTGCTGCCTCAAGTGGCGCTCTTAAACATCTAAGCGCCAAGCAGGTGTGCGAATATGAGCCGTTAAGACCAAATAATACGACCTTCATTTTTACTCCATTTTATATAAATTGGGATTTGTCGGTGTGTTAGCACACACTTTGTGCGATTGTTTTGTCCACTTTTTTAAAAGTGG
>CAZLIB010000231.1:1039-1895 GCA_964559465.1 uncultured Lachnospiraceae bacterium | reverse complement strand
TTTATCGTGCCCTGGAGCTTCTCAACGGCGACTTTGGCACAAGTAAGACAGCCGATAATTCTGTTATGCTCACCATCGCCAGAGCTTGCGCCGGTGACGTAAGAATGAGCATTGGCGTGCTTGAAAACGCCTTCTACATATCAAATGCCGAAGTCACTCAGGATACGGTCACTGCCCTGCTCCCCTCTGTTGTGGGGCATCATGACAGAAACGGTGACGTACATTACGATCTGCTTTCTTGTCTGCAAAAATCTATTAGAGGTTCGGATCCCGATGCCGCAATTTTTTATCTTGCAAAAATTCTTGCATCGGGTGATCTTTTATCCGCTTGCAGAAGAATTCTTGTAATAGCCAACGAGGACATTGGGTGTGCTTATCCCCAGGCAGCGTCTCTTGCTTATGCCTGCACCGAAAGCGCCAGATCCTTGGGACTTCCCGAAGCGTCAATTCCTCTTGCAAACATCGTCACTATCCTTGCAACATCACCAAAATCTAACACGGCGTATCTTGCATACCACGCAGCATGTGAGGATATTGCGAAGGGCCTTGGACAAGCTGTCCCGAAGCACCTTCAAAGTCCAAACTTCGAAGGATATATTTATCCTCATGACTACGAAAATAATTTCGTAAAGCAGGATTATCTTCCAAATGACCTCTTAGGCAGGCATTACTACGTCTTCGGCAACAATAAGACCGAGCAGGCCGCAAGGGCTTACCACGATTTTATTGTAAGCAGCTGCAAAAATCAGAGAAAACACTGATTTTTCATTTCGAACAGCAAAGGAGTAAATAAAACTTGACAATTTGTTTATTATTTGTTATAATATAGCATAAAATGTCAATGGAGGAACTATAT
>CAZLIB010000231.1:0-1029 GCA_964559465.1 uncultured Lachnospiraceae bacterium | reverse complement strand
AAAAAATGGAGCAGCAGATTGTTGACGCTTGCCTTAACAGACAGCTCAGTTATCATATCTACTACACAACAAAAGCAAGAGATTCAATTAACTACGTTAGAAAGATGATAAACGAGTACCCCGACGAGCGTCAGCGGTTTATTTGTGTGGGAGGAGACGGAACCATCAATGAGATCGCCAACAGTGCTCCGGGTAATCATAACATTGAGTTTGGCGTTATTCCCAGCGGATCAGGTAACGATTTTGTAAGGAACTTCACCGACAGAAGGCTTTTCACCGATATTGATGCTCAGATTGACGGCACAGTACACTCCTTTGACCTTATTAAAGTCAACGATGATTACTGCGTTAACATGGTCAACATTGGATTTGACTGTGCTGTTGTAATCGAGTCTAACCGATTCCGCAAATTTAAGTTCATTTCTCCCGGTTTATCCTACATACTAGGCGTCGTGGTCGGCTTTTTCTTCCGCCGTCTCGGCACAAGAATGAAAATCTATTTAGACGACGGCACAGTTATCGACGAAGAGCTTTCACTTACCGCTATCGGCAACGGCCGTTTCTGCGGAGGCGGTTTCCAGTGCTGCCCTCTTGCCAGACTTGAGGATGGGATTCTTGATATTTGTATTATCAAAAAGGTTTCAAGACCTACCTTCCTTCAGCTAATCGGATGCTATAAGGAGGGAACGTTCCTTGTTAAAAGAAATGCGCAGAAAGTCTTCAGATATATTCGTACGGGCCACTTCAGAATGGAATTTGAGGATGAACAGCCTATTTGTATTGATGGTGAACTCACTAAGGCAAAACAGGTTGACTTCAGAGTTATTCCCAATGGATTTAATTTTGTAATTCCTAAAGGTTCTCAGCTCCATTACACCGGTGTAGATAAATAGTTCGTTATGAATATTTTTGAAAAAAGGCCGCTCTGCCTGATACTATGTATTGGACTATGCGGCTTTTTCATATTCTCACTCGATAATACCATATTACGAATTAGTTTGCTTGTTATATCATTTCTGCTCGGTATTA
>CAZLIB010000230.1:0-1896 GCA_964559465.1 uncultured Lachnospiraceae bacterium | reverse complement strand
ACTCGTCCTTCTCTGACGAGCTTGATCAACTCTCTGACGTAGAGAGCGCCGAAGAATTTTAATTAGTTCCTTGCTTGAATTAATCTACTGCAATTCCGAAACAAAGGAAGCCCCATGGGCTATGGTCATAAATAATGAAAAAGAAAAAGTCATTTATGAGCTCTATTGCGGCAGCTCCCCACATTTTTTGGGCAATATTGTTTATTGTTCTTCCGTTATTGATAGTTATCGTCTATGCGTTTACCGATCCCGAGGGCGCTTTTACACTTGACAACGTCAAGGCGCTTAAGGATTACGTTTCAATTTTCGGATTATCAATAGAGCTTTCAGTTATAGCAACGTTTATTTGCCTTCTTATCGGCTATCCCCTTGCATATATTATCGCAAGAAGCAACCCCAAGCACCAGAAGATATATATTATGCTTCTTATGCTCCCCATGTGGACAAACCTTCTTATCAGAACATACTCCATTATGGCGCTTCTTGATGATGGCGGATTTATAAACACGTTATTCAACACTTCGTTCCACATAGTTGGAACAAAGGGCGCAGTTATATTCGGTATGGTATATGACTTCCTTCCCTATATGGTGCTACCCATTTACACTTGTATTTCCAAGATAGACAAGCACATGTGGGAGGTTGCAAGCGACCTTGGCTGCAATATGTTCACAACTCTATCAAAGGTCATTCTTCCCCTCTCGCTTTCGGGCATTATTTCGGGTGTGACGATGGTATTCGTTCCCTCGATCTCGACCTTCTATATCTCCCAAAAGCTTGGCGGCGGAACGTTTGAGCTTATCGGCGATACCATCGAGCGTCAGTTCGTAACGGGCTCATATAACGTGGGCGCAGCGATCTCGCTGGTTATGATGATACTCATCCTTATTTCTCTGGGTCTTATGAATTACTTCTCCGAGGAAGGCGAAGGAGGTATCATTCCGTGAAAAAATACGCATCAAGAATTTACCTTTGCATTATATTTGCAATACTTTATATACCGATACTTACGCTTATTCTCTTTTCGTTCAATGCGAGTGAGAGCACCGCGAATTTCACGGGCTTCAGCTTTGATTGGTACGTAAAGCTCTTTTCTGACGAGGCGGCGTTTATCGCGCTTCGCAACACACTCATACTTGCCGTTTGCTCTGCACTCCTTTCAACTATTATCGGCACTGCAGCGGCTGAAGGCATTTACAGAATGAGATCAAAGTGGTTCAAAACAGTCGTAACAAGCGTTACCAACGTTCCTATGATGAACCCCGATATCGTAACAGGCGTTTCGTTCATGCTCTTCTTTGCGGCAGTGGTCGGTATTTTCCAAATAGCCGATTATGACAGCATCGGCTTTGGAGCAATGCTTATCGCGCACACAACATTCTGCCTCCCCTACGTAATTCTTTCGGTGCTTCCGAGAATAAACGAGTTGGGCGAATCTCTCTCCGAGGCGGCGCTTGATCTTGGCTGCACGCCCGTTCAGGCATTCTTCAAAGTGAAATTGCCTAATATTATGCCAGGCGTTATCTCCGGTGCAGTTATGGCATTTACACTCTCCCTTGACGACTTCGTAATCTCTTATTTCGTAAGCCCCTCAAATTTCCAGACTCTTCCGCTTCTAATATATTCAATGACTAAAAAGACAGTAAAGCCGGATATGTATGCGCTCTCAACGCTTATTATCGTAACGGTATTTACACTTCTTATCATCTCTAATATCAAGAGCTTTAAGAGAATGGACGATCGCAAGAAGAAAGGGGGTAAAAGATAATGAAAATAAAGCTTTTATCTCTTATTCTTATTATTTTTGCACTCCTCCTCTGCTCCTGTGACGGTAATAATGATGAAGGCGCAAGCAAAATCACCCTAAAAACCGTTAATCTCAACGTTTACAACTGG
>CAZLIB010000229.1:0-1922 GCA_964559465.1 uncultured Lachnospiraceae bacterium | reverse complement strand
TAAAAGCAATAGACAGTATGATACCCATTGGCAGAGGTCAGAGAGAGCTTATTATCGGTGACAGACAGACAGGTAAAACTGTTATCGCTACCGATACGATCATTAACCAAAAGGGTAAGGACGTAATTTGTATTTACGTTGCTATCGGTCAGAAGCAGTCCACTGTTACAACCGTAGTGGACACGCTTTATCGCGCAGGCGCCATGGACTACACCATTGTAGTTTCCGCTAATGCAAGTGACCCGGCTCCCCTTCAGTATATTGCTCCCTATGCAGGCTGTGCAATGGGCGAATACTTTATGGACAAGGGTCGCGACGTGCTTATTATCTATGACGCTCTTTCAAAGCACGCGGTTGCTTACCGTGCCCTTTCCCTTCTTATCAGAAGACCTCCGGGCCGTGAAGCTTATCCCGGTGACGTTTTCTACCTTCACTCAAGACTTCTCGAGAGAGCTGCAAGACTTGCTCCTGAATACGGCGGCGGTTCCCTTACTGCTCTCCCCATAATAGAAACTCAAGCGGGCGACGTTTCCGCTTATATTCCCACGAACGTAATTTCCATTACTGACGGACAGATATTTCTTGAGTCAGAGCTTTTCCACTCAGGTGTAAGACCTGCTGTTAACCCCGGTATTTCAGTATCGCGTGTTGGTGGTAATGCGCAAATCAAGGCAATGAAAAAAGTTTCTGGTACACTTAAGCTCCTATATTCCCAATATCGTGAGCTTCAAGGATTTGCTCAGTTTGGATCAGATCTTGATGCCGATACAAAGGCAAGACTTGAACAGGGCGCAAGAATAATCGAGATTCTTAAGCAGAACAGAAACTCCCCCATCGCAGTTGAGCTTCAGGTAGCAATCATTTACGCGGTAGTAAACAATATGCTCCGTGAAATTCCAACATCTGATATTCACCGTTTTGAAGAGGATCTTTTCGAACATCTCATTGCAGTTAAGGGTGATCTTCTTGCTACTATCAGAGAAACGGGCGATCTTTCTCCCGAATCCGCTGAAGAGCTCAAGGAAGCAATTCTCTGTGTAAAGGAAAAATTTATAAAATAATTGATGAAAGGAAGTGTATAGCATGGCAGGAATGAATGACATCAAGGCCCGCATAAAGAGCGTTGAAAGTACTATGCAGATCACAAAAGCCATGGAGCTTGTTGCGACCTCAAAGCTTCGCCGTGCAAAAGAAACTGTTGAACGTACACGACCCTTCTATCAGGTTTTAGGTAAAGCGATTGACGACATAGCATCTATTTCAGGCGAAGAACACGAAACAACTTGGTTTGATGGCACAGGCTCATCTAAAACTCTTTATATCGTATTTGCGGGTGACCGCGGCCTTGCAGGCGGATATAATTCCAATATTTTCAAATTGGTAGAACACCTTAGCGACGGCAAGGATGCTATGTGGTTGCCTATCGGCAAAAAAGCCATAGAATATGCAAAGCATAGAAAATATAATATCTACAGCGATATATTCTCGGTTGCGGGTGATCAAAGTGTTGGATCAGTTCTTTCACTTGGAAAGATCATCAGCGATGGTTATAAAAACGGTGAGTTGGGTGAGGTTGTTTTAGTATTCACGGAATTTGTTTCCATGATGACACAAAGACCTGTTTACGAAAAGCTTCTTCCCTTGAGCAAGCCTGAAAATTCTGTTTCGGTTGAATTTGAAACCGACTGCGACCCTGAGGAATTACTTAACCTGATCGTTCCCGAATACGTTGGCGGTATTCTTTATTCAGCGCTTTGCGAAAGTCTTGCTTCCGAATCAGGTGCAAGAAGAATGGCAATGAACTCAGCTAACAAAAACGCTGAGGAAATTATCGGCAATTTGATGCTTCACTATAACAGAGCTCGTCAAGCAGCCATTACACAAGAAATTACAGAAATCGTGTCCGGTGCTGAGGCGTTGTA
>CAZLIB010000228.1:0-1923 GCA_964559465.1 uncultured Lachnospiraceae bacterium | reverse complement strand
CGCTTGCCAAGGTCATTCGCCAGAATTGCAAAAAGGCAGGAATCAAGCACCTTAAGGTGGTTTATTCAAAGGAATTGCCCATAACTCCACACGAAATAGAAGGCGCAGAGCAAAAAGGAACTGCGGGCAGAGTAAGCCCTGCATCCTGTTCATTCGTACCGCCCGTTGCGGGCTTTATTCTCGCCGGCGAGGTAATTAAGGATATTATCGGAAAATAAAAAAAGCACACACAATATGATATTGTGTGTACTTATCACCATTTTTATTATAACATTTTACAACAAAAATGTCAATCGGACACACATAAATAAATGTTTCTTTTATAAAATATATCAATTCAGTACATACAGTATCATAAAGGAGGAACTCTTTTGAAAAACAATAAGACAACTATAGTTTTAGCAGCAATATTAGTTGCGTGCCTGGTCGTTCTCGGCTTCGTTATATACGCGTTTATTCCCAAGGATTGTACACATCGCACCTGTGACCTGACACCTCACGAACCGACTTGTGACGAAAAGGGCTACACTACATACGTTTGTACGGAATGCGGATACACATTTGAGGCAGATTTTGTTGCTCCTCTCGGTCATAAATTTACGGATAAGGTGATCGCACCCACATGTGACAAGGAGGGCTACACCGCGCACACCTGCTCCACCTGCGGAATAGTTGATAAGGATAATTACACCCGTCCCACAGGCCACACATATAGGGAAACGGTCTACGCACCAAGCTGCGAGAGTCAAGGATATACATATCACGAGTGCAAAAACTGTGATTTTACAATGAAAAGCGACTACGTTGAACCCACCGGACACATAGTCAGTGATAAGGTAGTTAAGCCCACCTGTAACGAGCAGGGCTACACCGTTCATTCGTGCAAAAGCTGTGACTACACCTACACCAACGATTTCGTTGACCCCACGGGTCATACCTACACGAAAACAGTAGTACGCCCCAATCTTGATAAAACAGGATATACAAAATACAAATGTAACGATTGCGGAGCTTCACACATCGCCGACTACGTCTTCTATTCCGACATATTCTCGGGTGCAGAGGGTACAGGCAAGGGCGAGCTTGCCTGGGGCGTTGACCTTTCAAAATGGTCCTATGACGTTGATTTTCAGGCACTCAAGGACGCCGGTGTTGATTTCGTTATCATTCGCGTTGGTTCATACGTAAATAAGGATCCAAACTTTGAAACGTATTATTCGGCTGCAAAGGCGGCAGGGCTTGACGTTGGCGTTTATTTCTTCACCTATGCCGAAAGCAAAGCAGACGCATTGGCAGACGCCGAAAGAGTTGTCGGCTGGCTTAAGGGTAAACAGTTTGAATACCCTATATTCTATGACATTGAGGACGATTCAACCAACGCTTATTACCCAAGCCAATTCTCTGAGAGCCTGATTACGACTATTGCTCATACCTTTATGGCAGAGCTTGTTGATGCGGGCTACTACCCCGGACTTTATACCAATAACAAATTCCTTTATGATGTGTTCAACAGTGAAAAAACACTTCGTCTTTATGACGTTTGGTATGCTCACTGGACCACGGTCACCGACGAGCTTATGAAGGAATACAGCTCCACATACTCAATGTGGCAGTATATGGGCAACGTTCAAGGCTTTAATAACGGCGCGGTGTCGGGCAAATGCGACGTGAACTACGCATTCAAGGATTACCCTGCAATTATGAAAAAGCACGGCTTTAACGGATATTGATTTTGATAAAAAAGAAGTTGAACCTTATGCGTGATACTCTTAACGGAGTATCACGCAACTCTATTCGCCTCCGGCGAGTGATATTGCTACGCAGTTCTATTCGGCTTACGCCGAGTGGTATTCGCTACGAGAGTTTAAAGGCGAATAGAATATCACTGAAGCCGTAAGGCTTCAATATCACTGTCGCTGTGCG
>CAZLIB010000227.1:0-1928 GCA_964559465.1 uncultured Lachnospiraceae bacterium | reverse complement strand
ACAACGTCACCGTCTGTAAGACCTACGGGAGCAACGATGTAGCTCTTTTCGCCTGCCTCGTTCTGAAGGAGAGCGATGTATGCGCTGCGGTTGGGGTCGTATTCAACACCGATTACTGTGTTAGCAGTAGCGTCTGTACGCTTGAAGTCGATGATTCTGTACTTAACCTTGTTACCGCCGCCGTGGTGACGAACTGTGATTCTACCGAGGTTATTTCTACCTGCGTGTTTTTTCTTTGTAACTATGAGACTCTTTTCAGGAGAAAACTTTGTGATCTCGTCAAAGGACGGAACAGTCATATTTCTTCTGGCAGGAGTCGTAGGCTTATATTTAATTGTAGGCATTTTTCTCTATCCTCCTGCTATCAGTTCATACCTTCGAAGAATTCAATGGTCTTGGAATCAGCCGTAAGTGTAACGATTGCCTTCTTCCAAGCTGCTGTGTAGCCGCTTGTGTAACCCTGTCTCTTCGCTTTTCTCTTCATGTTGATGGTGTTAACCTTATCAACCTTAACGCCGAACATAACCTCAACCGCATTTGCGATCTCGGGCTTTGTTGCGTTCTTTGCAACCTTGAACGTATATGTCTTGTTGGCAATACGGTCCATGCTCGCTTCTGTGATAACGGGAGCAATAATAATATCCTGAATCATTTTCATTATGCGAACACCTCCTCAAGTTTTGCAACCGCTGCTTTTGAAACAACGAATTTGTTTGCGTTAAGAATGTCGTAAACATTGATTGTGTGAGCAAGCGTTGTCTTCACACCGGGAATGTTTGCTGCGCTCTTAACCACGAAGCCGTTAACTTCGTCAAGAACGATGAGTGCCTTTCTTTCTGCGCCGATTGCGCTGAGCATGTTAACGATTGTCTTTGTGCTGTAATTTTCACACTTAATATCGTCAACCACGATGAGGTCGCCTGCAGCAACCTTAGCGCTGAGTGCGCTGTAAAGAGCAACTCTCTTTGTCTTCTTGTTCATACCTACGTGGTAATCTCTGGGCTTAGGACCGAGAGCGATACCGCCGTGTGTCCACTGAGGAGAACGGGTCGAACCCTGACGGGCTCTGCCTGTACCCTTTTGTCTCCAGGGCTTCTTACCGCCGCCGGATACTTCACTTCTTGTAAGAGTGGACTGTGTTCCCTGTCTCTGATTCATAAGGAACGCTCTTACTGCAGCGTGGAGAACTGCTTCATTAACTTCAGCTCCGAAAATAACGTCAGACAATGTGATCTCGCCAACCTCTTTGCCTGCCATATTAACTACTTTTACGTTTGGCATTATTCAGTTCCTCCTTCCGCTTATGCTTTGCAAGATGTGCGAACGAATACGATACCGCCCTTAGGACCGGGAATTGCACCCTTAACTGCGATAAGGTTCTTTTCTGCATCAATCTTTACAACGTTCAAATTCAAAACAGTTACCTGCTCGTTACCGTACTGACCTGCCATCTTCTTGTTCTTGAAGATTCTTGCAGGGTCGATAACACCCATGGATCCGGACTGACGGTGGATGGGACCGATACCGTGAGTCTTACCAAGCAAGTGAAGATTCCATCTCTTGATAGCGCCCGTGTAACCGCGGCCCTTTGTTATACCTGTAACGTCGACTTTTTCACCGGCGGCGAAGGTTTCGACAGTGATAACGTCACCGAGATTGAGAGATGCGCAATCGTCAAGGCGGAATTCCTTAAGATGCTTCTTTGCAGGAACGCCTGCTTTTTCGAAATGACCTTTTTCTGCTTTTGTCATGTGTTTTTCCTTAACGTCCATGAAACCAAGCTGAACGGCGTCATAACCGTCATTTTCGACAGTCTTCTTCTGCGCTACTACGCAGGGACCTGCCTCGATTACCGTAACCGGAATAACGTTTCCGATCTCGTCGAAGATCTGTGTCATACCGATCTTCTTACCGATAATACCGCTTTT
>CAZLIB010000226.1:1636-1969 GCA_964559465.1 uncultured Lachnospiraceae bacterium | reverse complement strand
CCACTCGGCCGAGATGATGAAGGCGTATCACGCCCATCTTGCCCTTTCGGGTCTTGATTTGAATTTTGAGGAATACATAGCCTGCGTCACCGAGGAAAGGATTTCTCACGGCGGCGATATTAGTGATCTGAAAACCGCCGTGATCAAGGGTATGAAGGAAATGGCAGCGTCTTTTACGAAGGAGCTTCTTAATGAAAAGGGCCACCTTGAGATAATTAACGAAGAGATCATCCCCGCGCTTAACACGGTGGGAGAGGGATTTGAGAAAAAGACGGTCTATCTGCCCTCGCTTTTGATGAGCGCAGAGGCGGCAGGCGCAGCCTTCGAGGTTAT
>CAZLIB010000226.1:0-1626 GCA_964559465.1 uncultured Lachnospiraceae bacterium | reverse complement strand
CTCTGTTAAGAAGGGCGAGGCCTCCGTCGGACTTACCGTAATTCTAGCAACAGTAAAGGGCGATATCCACGATATCGGTAAGAATATAGTCAAGCTGATTCTTGAAAATTACGGCTTTAAGGTTAAGGATCTTGGCAAGGACGTTGCTCCCGAGGCGATTGCCGAGGAGGCTGTAAAATCAAAAGCCTGCCTGGTGGGTCTCAGCGCGCTGATGACCACGACTCTGCCTGCAATGGAGGAGACAGTAAGGCTTGTTAAGGAGCGTTGTCCCAATACTAAAATAATGGTTGGCGGCGCGGTTTTGACAGCCGAATACGCAAAGAGGATAGGCGCAGATTTCTATGGCAAGGATGCTATGGAGGCTGTTAAAATTGCTAAAAATATAGAAAGAGGCTCATAACCGAACAAAAAAAGGTAGAGGCGCTATTAATTAGCTCCTCTGCCTTTAATACAATTTTAAAATACTAAGGTTGAAACCTGCGGTTTTCTATTTTTATTCAGTTTTTTTACAAAGGTTGAAAGCCTTTATATTGCTGAACTCTTGATGCCTCAGCAACTTTCATTCAATGATTGCTTCTATAGTGTATATGCCGTATTCGGTAAAGGAGTATGATTCTCCTTGCGTAATTCTTGCGTAAGGATTGCCGTTCGAGTCGTAGATCTGCCAATAGGCTACGGTGTTATCTGAGCTACCGATGTAAGTTGGAGTTACCTCCTTTAAGGGATCGCCGGCATAAAACAGTATTTCTTTTTTTAAGTTAATGAGACAGTCGGTTCCCGCGGTGACCTTGATGACGGCAACCATATTTTCACAGATAGGGCAAAGAGCGTTACCGCTTCCGATCTGGCACTGAGAAACCGCGTCGAAACAATAATCGCAAAGATGATCGCGATCGTTGTCCTCACAGGAGGTAAAGCGTATATGACAGACGTCGCAGAGATGATTGCAGTCACCGTCCGAGCATTCAGTAAGCTTCTTTGAACAGTGGTCGCAGAAGTGGTCGCTGTCGGAATCCTTGCAGGAGCTTGTCTTCTTTTGACAGTGGTCACAGAAGTGATCCTTGTCCGCGTCATCGCATTTTGTAAGCGCAACATTACAATAATCGCACTTATGGTCCTTGTTGCTGTCCTCACAGTCCATCATCGGAAGTCCGCAGTAGTCGCAGACGTGGTTGCTGTCATCGTCGTAGCACTCGCCGAATTTATCTCCGCAGACATCGCATTTGTGATCCCTGTAGAAATCCTGCGGACAGGTTGTAACGCTGCTTTGACAAAAGTCGCAGAGATGATCACCGTCGTTGTCATAGCATTCGCTCCAAGATTGGTTATAGCAGGAGCAAAGGATTAGCATAGTAAATAGCAGGATAATAAAGGCGGAAAAATGTCTGATTTCTAAAGGATTGTTTGTCATAATCTCCTCGTTTAACACCATAATATATTTTATTATAACATTTTTGAATAAATAATGCAATAGCTATCTGTAAGCATGTAAAAGGGCGGTCTGAAATCAGACCGCCCTTAACAAATCTATTAGTTGCCGGGAAGAAGATTGCTTGTAACGAGGATGTATGCGCTGCAAGCGGGAACCGAGATGGTTCCGCTCTTCTGAGCGAGGCTGGTAACGCC
>CAZLIB010000225.1:0-1996 GCA_964559465.1 uncultured Lachnospiraceae bacterium | reverse complement strand
GAATTCCATTCTCAGAGGATTGACCTTAAATAATTCCGGCAATATTACCGACAGATATTTTATGTATGAATTGAACGTCGAAGAAGCGAGAGTATACGATTTTGAGATCAGCTCCGATGTAACCATAGATGAACGATTCTATGATGAAAATATGAACCTTATTGCTTATTCTGCAGTTTATACCGATCAAAGCAATTCACACCATTATTATGTTAATTTTGATCCCGGAAGATACTATTTCAGAGTTGAAAATACTGATGATTCTCAGCCAACTGATGTAACAATAAGGATTTCTTCACATAATGCACATACAAATCAATATATTAACATAACCGACACATCTCACACAGAATCATGTCCCTGCGGTGTGGAAACTACGAGTGGTCATACCTTAGTATACGGGGAAGCTCTCTTGTCAACCCAACACACCGCAAGCTGCTTTTGCGGATACGAAAACACAAGCAATCACGTTTACCTCACTATTGGGCAATATAACGGTACTTATCACAAGAGAACATGCGAATGCGGTGAATACAAGTTATATGCCCACACCTACACAAATTGCAGAAGCTTGACATCTGAAAAGCATATCAGCACCTGCTCGTGTGGAGAAACAAAGATAGAAAACCACGATTTCAGCGAATACGAATATATTTCGCAAACGCAGCACGTAAATGCTTGTGCGGATTGCGGAACAAAGGGAGCAAATACGGAGCCGCACGTTGTTCGCGCATCTGAAATTATGGGTAACAGAGCAACCTGCCTCGAATGTGGACGTATGATAAATTTTGATACCGGCTTTGCACAGATAATTCAGAACGTTCAAAAAGTCTCCGTCAACGGCTCGTACATATTGCCCAACGGAATCATAATTCTCGTGGACGAGGACGTTGAAGCGTACCTCAACGGCACGCTCGTGTTCTACGACAAGGACGACGTTCCTATAACTCAATAATTGTTACGTTTATCCCCCGTTTTTGCGGGGGATTTTTTCGTTATATGATAAAAAATTCTAAAAACCCCTTGCATTTTTCTATATTTATGATATAATTTTAATGTTAAAAATAAATAGACCCCTATAAAAACTGTGATGAAGTCTGATTTTGTCAGAAAAGTATCCGCAGAGAGAGCTGCCGTTGGCTGTAAGCAGCTTGTTACTTGGCAAATTTCGTTTCGCTTCGGAGTTGGTGCGGTGAAAATTCTTTTTTAAAAAGAAAGTAGTCGCATCCGTTTGCCTGCGTTATGGGCGACAAAGTGTTAGCTTTGCTAAAAATACGGGTGGTACCGCGTGCGCTTATGCGCCTCGTCCTGTTCTTTGGATGGGGCGCTTTTTATTTTTATAAATTATTTTTCCCGAAAGGATAGACAAAATGAAAGAAACCTTGAAAAAGATCAAAGAAGAAGCTCTCTCTGCCATCGCAAGTGATAATTGCGACCTTGAGGCGCTTCGAATTCAGTATCTCGGCAAAAAGGGCGAGCTTACTGCGGTTCTTCGCGGTATGGGTAAGCTCACACCCGAGGAAAGACCCGTTATCGGTCAGCTCGCAAACGAGGTGCGCGAGGAGATTGAGGGCGCTATGAAGGCAAAGCAGACAGAGCTTAAGGCGCGCGCGCTTGAAAAGGCTCTCGTTGACGAAAAGCTTGACGTTACAATGCCCGGAAAGACCTACAGACGCGGTCACCTTCACCCCCTTACAAAGATGCAGCGCGAGCTCGAAGACATCTTTATCGGCATGGGTTACTCCATCGCCGAAGGTCCTGAGGTTGAATACGACTACTATAACTTCCAGGCGCTCAACATTCCCGAGAATCACCCTGCAAGAGATACACAGGACACCTTCTATATTACGGATAACATTCTGCTTCGCTCCCAGACCTCGCCCGTACAGGTGCGCGTGATGGAGAAGCAAAGCCCGCCTATCCGCGTGATCTCTCCCGGGCGCGTGTATCGCTCCGACGCGCTCGATGCCACGCACTCGCCCCTGTTCCACCAAAT
>CAZLIB010000224.1:0-2009 GCA_964559465.1 uncultured Lachnospiraceae bacterium | reverse complement strand
CGGCGGGCGCCACCTTTTGAAAAAGGTGGACGAAAACTTTTTATCGCTTGGTTTGTGCGAACAATGTGCGCGATAAATCAAAATTTGAAGTATTATTAATTGAGGTTTGAATAAATGAAACGAATTGCTACAATACAAGATATATCCTGCTTTGGCAAATGCTCGATAACGGTTGCGCTCCCCGTAATTTCGGCAATGGGCGTTGAATGCTGCATCGTGCCGACGACAGTGCTTTCAACTCATACTGCGGGCTTTACTGACTATACCGTCTGCGACATTTCCGACCAGATGCTTCCAATAGCGGAGCATTGGAGCAAAGAGGGCGTCGCACTCGACGCGCTCTACACGGGCTATCTTGGAAGCGAGGAACAAATTGAATTGACCAAAAGATTCATTGAGCTTACTAAAAACGATAACACTGTGATATTCGTCGACCCTGCCATGGCGGACTACGGCAAGCTTTATCCGGCGTTTGATGAGCAGTTTCCGAAAAAGATGCGCGAGCTCTGCGCTGTCGCGGACGTTGTTTGCCCCAACATAACCGAGGCGTGCATGCTTCTTGGCAGGGAATACAGGGACGAGGGAGAGTATGACGAGAGCTACATTCTCTCTCTTGCGAAGGGACTTGCGGCTCTTGGCATTAAAAAGGTCGTAATCACGGGTGTAAAATACGGTGACGGCCGTCACGGAGCGCTCGCGTTTGACAGTGAAACGGGTGAGCATCGCTATTTGTACGGCGAGGATCAGGTCTGTCGCTTTCACGGAACGGGCGATATTTTCTCAAGCGTGCTTGTCGGAGCGCTTGTCAAGGGTGAAAACGTCTATGACGCGACTCAAAAAGCCGTTGACTTTACTATTGCCTGCATAGCGCACACTGCTCCCGATCAAAAGAACCACCCATACGGTGTGAAATTTGAGGAGTGCTTGCACTTGTTGTGCCAATAATCTATATAACGGAGAAGAGAAGCTGATACGGCTTTTCTTCTTTTTTTATTTATATGCGCGTATACTTGCGTGCGCGCGTGCGCGCGCGTACTAAAAAAAAGACGAGCAATCCCTTGAAAACACCGGATTTTTAAAGAAGACACGAGCGAAAACACGAAAAAATTGATGTTTTTTGATAAAAATGGTATAAAAAATCAAAAAAATCATAGTATACCCCTTATAAAACAAGCAAAAACAAAAAATAATAAAAAATATAACAAAATATTAATGTTGTTAATTTTTTTATTTTAGATTTAAAATAACGAAAAAATCGCGCGATATATAATAATAATGAAGAAAACGTTTTAAAAATCACTTAAAACCCTTGGATTATGGTGTGGAAATATTCAAAAATAATGAATGGATATGTGAAAAATGCACAAAAAAACATAAAATAATAACATATTTTAGTGACGTTTTGTGAAATATAATTTAAAAACCAAAATCAAGGCAATAAAATTGTTGACAAGCGAAAAACCTTGTGATATAATCAATACATACATAATTTCTGAAAAGATTAACACCGTTAGTTGCCGTAAATACGGGTTAATATATTTTGGATATATGATATCAAATTTTTTATTTGGAGGAATAAAAACATGAAAAGAGTTCTTTCTCTTGTCCTTTGTGTAGTTATGTTGGCTTCTTGCGCGGCTGTTATTTCGTCTTGCCAACCCACTTGCACAAACCACGTTGACGCTGACGGTGACTTCATTTGTGATACAAAAGGCTGTAACACAGTAGTTCGCCTTGGCGGAAACTATACTTACAACACATATCTTTCAACGTTCCCCTCAACCTGGAACAGCCACGTTTATCAGACAGCTACTGACGCTGAAATTCTTGGCTACACAGAGGTTGGCTTTTACACATTCGATTACAACGAAGACAGATCAGGCTTCGAAATCGTTCCTGAAATGGCAGCACAGATGCCCATCGACGTTACAGCTGACTATGTTGGCGAAGAATGGGATATCGACGAGGACGAAACATCAAGAGCTTGGAAGATCGTTCTTCGCAGCGAC
>CAZLIB010000223.1:0-2019 GCA_964559465.1 uncultured Lachnospiraceae bacterium | reverse complement strand
CGCTCAGCTCGTTCGTTCCGCCGGTGCTGCTGCTCAGCTTATCTCTAAGGATAACGGCAACATGGCACAGGTAAGACTTCCTTCCGGTGAAGTTCGTCTTATCAGACTTGACTGCAAGGCAACTATCGGTCAGGTTGGTAACATCGAGCACGACACAGTTAAGATCGGTAAAGCCGGTAAGAAGAGACACATGGGTATTCGTCCCACAGTTCGCGGTTCTGTAATGAACCCCTGTGACCACCCTCACGGCGGTGGTGAAGGCAGGTCTCCCATCGGTCGTCCTTCTCCTGTCACACCTTGGGGCAAGCCTGCTCTTGGTTATAAGACAAGAAATAAGAAGGCAAGAACAAACAAATTCATCGTAAAACGCAGAAACGATAGATAAGGAGGGAATATAAATGAGCAGAAGTTTGAAGAAGGCACCTTTTGTAGAAGAAAAGCTCTACACAAGAATCTGTGCAATGAACGAAAAGAACGAAAAGAAAGTTCTTAAGACATGGTCTCGTGCTTCAACAATATTCCCTGAATTTGTTGGACACACAATCGCAGTTCACGACGGACGTAAGCACGTTCCGGTATACGTAACCGAGGATATGGTTGGACATAAGCTTGGCGAATTTGCTCCCACAAGAACATTCAAGGGTCACGCAGGCTCCAAGACATCTAACAACGGTAAATAATTAAGGAGGAAAGAATTGTATGGAAAACAATGTAGCAAAAGCTCATCTTAAGTATGCAAGAATTTCCCCTCGTAAGGTAAAGATCGTTCTCGACCTCATCAGAGGCAAGGACGCAGGCGTTGCAATGGCTATTCTCAAGAATACACCCAAGAGCGCATCTGAATACCTTGTAAAGCTGTTGGGAAGTGCAGTTGCAAATGCAGAGCACAACAATCATATGGATCCTTCAAAGCTCTACGTAGCTGAATGCTTCGTTTGCCCCGGTCCCACTCTCAAGAGAATCATGCCCAGAGCAAAGGGAAGCGCAGACAGAATTTTGAAGAGAACAAGCCACGTTACGATCGTGGTAAAAGAAAGAGTCTAAATGGGAGGTAGCTAAAATGGGTCAAAAGGTTAATCCCCACGGTTTGCGTGTGGGCGTAATTAAGAACTGGGATTCAAGATGGTTCGCAAAAGACGAAGTTTTTGGCGACACTCTTGTTTCCGACTATAAAATCAGAGAATATCTCAAGACAGAACTCCAGAAGGCGGGCGTTCCCAAGATCGAAATCGAACGTGACAGCCACAGAGTCAGAGTATTCATTCACTGCGCAAAGCCCGGTCTTGTAATCGGCCGCGGCGGCGAACAGATTGAAAAATATAAGGCTCAGCTTGAAAAGATGGTTGGCATGCCCGTAGCTCTCAACGTTGTTGAAGTTAAGCAGCCCGACCTCAACGCTCAGCTCGTTGCTGAGAATATTTCAGCTCAGCTTGAAAACCGTGTGGCATTCCGCCGCGCAATGAAAATGGCGATCCGTAACACAATGAGACTCGGCGCAAAGGGTATCAAGATCACTTGCTCCGGCCGTCTTGGCGGTGCGGAAATCGCAAGAGCAGAACATTACCATGAAGGTACTATTCCGCTTCAGACACTCAGAGCTGACATCGACTACGGCTTCTGGGAAGCAAACACAACTTACGGTAAGATCGGCGTTAAGGTATGGATTTACAGAGGCGAGGTTCTTTCCGAGGTTAACCGCCCTGCAGTAAAGAACACAAGAGGCGACCGCCGTGGTGATCGCAGAGATAACAGAAACGGTGACCGTCGTCCCAGAAACAACAACAGAGGCGACAGAACTCCCAGAGAAGGAGGACGCAAAAATGTTAATGCCTAAAAGAGTGAAATTCCGTCGCGTACAGCGCGGAAGACTTAAGGGTAAGGCAAGCCGCGGTAACAAGGTTACGAACGGTTCCTACGGTCTTGTTGCTCTTGAGCCCGCTTGGATCACAAGCAATCAGATCGAAGCTGCCCGTATCGCTATGACGCGTTACATCAAGCGTGGCGGTCAGGTTTGGATCA
>CAZLIB010000222.1:0-2030 GCA_964559465.1 uncultured Lachnospiraceae bacterium | reverse complement strand
CTGACCTTATAATACCACAAACGACAATGTTTGTCAACACCTTTTTTCTAAAGATGGAAAAAAATATAAAAAATTTTCAAAAAACTCTTTACAAAAGGAATATTTCGTGATATAATGGTTCCACAAAAGGAAAATACTCGATTTTTGAAAGGAGTTTCTTTATGGATTATATTGATAGAATAAAGCTCTTAAAGAGCGAAAAGAAAATAACTAACGATGCCCTTAGCGAGATGACGGGTATTCCGCTTGGAACACTTTCTAAAATTCTTGCAGGCATAAGTGACAGTCCCAAGCTCTCAAACATCGTTGCTATCTGTGATGCGCTTGATACCTCTCTTGAATACGTGGTGAACGGCGTTCCCGAGAATACCAATAACTTTACGCTTGATCGCGGCGAGATGAGAATTATTGAAAATTACCGTGCGCTCGATCAGCACGGTAAGGAGCTTGTAACTCTCGTTCTTGACAAGGAGAAGGAGAGAGTGGCGAGAATGCCTTATCAGGATCATTCCGTTGATTACAAGGATGCTCCTGCAAAAATACTTTCCGGTGTTTCATTTGGTGAAAAGATGTCTGCGCGCGAGATACAGAAGAATCGCGGTCTCGGAAAACGCGCTCTTGCGCTCTTTGATATGCCCGTTTCCGCAGGCGTTGGCGTGTTCGTTGATTCACCTGCGACAGAGGAGATAATGATCCCCGATAACGACAGGACTCGCGAGGCAGATTTTGCTCTTCGCATCAGCGGTAACAGTATGGAGCCTAAATACCGCGACGGCGACGTGCTTCTTGTTTCAAATTCCGATTACGTTGAGGTCGGCGAGCTCGGCATATTCATTCTTGACGGCAACGGCTATTTCAAGATCTACGGCGGCGACCGTCTTATCTCTATGAACAAGGTTTATGGCGACATCCTTCTTAAGGATTTTGAAAACGTCAGCTGCGTTGGCCGTGTGATTGGCAAGCTTAAGAGAAAATAAATTAAAAGAAAATATCACCAAAAAGCGCAATTCTCTTGTAATTGCGCTTTTTTTGTGCTAAAATGTAAAAGTAAAACGAATTTTGGAGATTTTTATGAGGATAGTTTTTCTTGATGCGTTTACCTTGGGTGACGACATCTCACTTGATGGCTTTTCTTTGCTTGGCGACGTTGAAATATACGGCAAAAGCACAAGCGATGAGATAGCGGAAAGGGTGCGGGAATGCGACGTAGTAATAACAAACAAATTAAAGCTTAATGAAAGCAATCTTGCAGGCGCAACTAATCTAAAGCTCATTTGTGTTACCGCAACGGGCTTTGATAATATCGACGTTGAATATGCAAAAAGCCGCGGTATAGGCGTTTGCAACGTAGTGGGCTATTCAACAAGCAACGTCGCGCAGATTACTGCGGGATTTGTGCTTGATCTTATCAATAAGACCGCCGAATACCGCGAAAGCGTTACAAGCGGCAGGTACACCGAAAGGGGAGTAGCGAATATTCTTGCGCCCACTTATCACGAGATAGAGGGCAAGACGTGGGGAATAGTCGGCTTTGGAAACATCGGTCGCAGGGTGGCTAAAATTGCTGATGCTCTTGGTTGTAAGATACTTGTAAATAAAAGAGAAGCGGTTGCAGATTTTGAATGTGTCGATATTGATACGATCTGCCGCGAATGTGATATTATTACGCTTCACACTCCGCTTAATGACGGTACACGGGGGGTTATCAATGCAGAGCGTATTGCAAGGATGAAGGACGGAGTTATCCTTGTCAACGTGGCTCGCGGTGCGGTCACCGATGAGCGCGCGGTTGCAGATGCAATAAAAGATGGCAAGATAGGCGGCTTTGCCTGCGACGTTTATTCAAGCGAGCCGTTAGGAACAGATCACCCCTTCTATGAGATAAAGGATGAAAAAAACGTAATTCTCACGCCCCATATGGCGTGGGGCTCGTATGAGGCGCGCGTGCGCCTTTGCAACGAGGTCAAGCAGAACATAATTAGCTATTTTAAAGGCGAAATTAAAAATAGGATAGTATAAAGGAGTAAAGG
>CAZLIB010000221.1:0-2030 GCA_964559465.1 uncultured Lachnospiraceae bacterium | reverse complement strand
GGTGATAGCAAGCGAGGATATAGGACTTGCATATCCTATGGCGGCGGCAATTACAAAAGCGTGCTGTGATTCCGCGCGCGAGCTTGGAATGCCCGAGGCGGCTATCCCACTTGCTAATGCGGCGGTAATGCTTGCCACATCACCCAAATCAAATTCTGCTAATGATGCGATCAAGGCGGCTCAGGCTGACGTTGAGGCGGGACTTGGAAAAGATATACCCGTGCATTTGCGCTCACCTCTGTTTAAGGGCTATAAATATCCTCATGCTTATGAAAATCATTACGTAAAGCAACAATATCTTCCCGATGACATTAAAAATAAAAGGTATTATGAGTACGGCGACAACAAGACCGAGCGAGCCGCGAGGGAATATTGGGAAAAAATAAAGAAATAAGGAGCCTGTAATGAATATATCCAACATAAAGCTTTTATCGCTTCTTCTCGCGGTATTTGTGATTTTGTCCGTGCTTACGGCTTGTCCGCTTATTGTGGGGTGCAACGCTCATACAGACGTTGATAATAACGGCTTATGTGATACGTGCTTTTATGACGTTGTTGAAACCCTTGATTTTTACAACTTCAACGACCTTCACGGTAAATTTGAGGACACGGACGAGCAACCGGGTGTTGACGAGCTGACGACCTATCTTGAAAATAGAAAGAATATAGACGATCACGTCATTATTCTTTCCACGGGTGATATGTGGCAGGGAAGCAGTGAATCTAATAGTACCAAGGGCAAGCTTATAACGGATTGGATGAATTACCTTGGCTTTGAGGCAATGACGCTTGGCAACCACGAATATGACTGGGGCGCTGATTATATCAGAGCAAATGCAGAGATGGCTGATTTTCCGTTCCTTGCTATAAATATTTATGATAACGCCACGGGTGAACGTGTTGATTACTGCGATGCTTCCGTTATGATAGAGCGCGGCGGATGCCGGATAGGTCTTATTGGCGCTATAGGTGATTGCTATAGCTCCATTCTCGGTGAAATGACAAAGGGTATCCATTTCAAGGTCGGCAACGAGCTTACAGAGCTTGTTAAGGCAGAGAGTGAAAAGCTTCGCGAGGCGGGCGCGGACATCATCGTATATATGCTCCACGACGGCGGAAGCTATAAAACGACGGATATGAGCGCGTTTTATGACGTATCTCTTTCAAGCGGCGGCTACGTTGATATCGTATTTGAAGGACACACGCATCAGTATTACGTCAAAGAAGATGCCTATGGCGTGCCTCACCTTCAGGGCGGCGGCGACAATTCAAAGGGTGTTACTCACGTTGAGGTCGACGTGAATTTCGCTAACGGAAATATTGAGGTGAACTCTACCGATTACGTTGAACACAGCGATTGCGCAAATTTTGACGACGCTCCGATAGTTGATCAGCTAATTGATAAATATTGGGACGAGATCAGCGTTGTGTACAGAGATCTTGGCTATAACAGTCAATACCGTTCAAGTAATGAGATCACCGACCTCGTTGCGCGCTTATATTTTGAAGCGGGACTTGCAAAATGGGGCGATCAGTACGATATTGCTCTTGGCGGTGCATATCTCAAACTTAGAAGTCCGTATAAGATTGAGGCTGGTACTGTAAAATATTCTAATGTGCAGATGGTTTTACCTTTTGATAATAAAATTGTACTTTGTTCTATCGGTGGAAGAGATCTTCTTAATAGGTTTTATAATACCTCGAATTCCGATTATCATATTTATTATGAGAGAGTCGCATCTGGTGATATAGATCCAAACTCTACATATTATATTATAACTGATACATACACTTCTACCTATTCGTCGAATAATCTTACAGAGATTGAATATTATGACAACGAAACCTTTGCCCGCGACCTTGTCGCGAAATACATTGAGGACGGTGGCTGGGAGTAATATTATAAATAATGAAGAAAAACAGGCAGATTTACTCTGCCTGTTTTTCTTTAAATTTGAATTATCCGAGAATATAGCCGAACCTATATCCAGAGAAAAAGCAGACTTGCTCTGCCGTTCCGTTTCTTTAGC
>CAZLIB010000220.1:0-2090 GCA_964559465.1 uncultured Lachnospiraceae bacterium | reverse complement strand
GCGGCAGAGCCGCAGAGGATGTGATGTTCCGGGTCAAGACCACCGGCGCCGCCAAAGCCACTCATAATAGAGCATGTCTTACAGCTTATACAGGATTTTACCTTCTTACCATCTATAGGACAATGTCTTTTATTAAGAGGGTGACCTGCTTCAAATACAGCTATCTTGAGATTGCTGCTCTTTTTTGTCAGTTCAAAAGCGGTAAATATTCCGCCCGGGCCCGCGCCAACGATTATAACGTCATATTTCATAATATCTCTCCTTTATGTAAATCTGTAAATTGCACAAAAAAAGCTGCCTTGCAATTTGGCGGAGTAAAACCATTCAATGCAAAAGCAGTCAGACCTAAGATTTTATTCCATAACATTATATAACAAATTAATCCCATTGTCAATACTTTTATCGGAACTTTGTGAAATGTAACAAAATTTGATATTATGTCTTGAAATTCCATATTTTTTGTGATAAAATGTTCTTAATTTATTGATGAAAGAAGATGAGTTAATGTTTTATTTGATATTCGCCTTGTCGTTAGCTTTAGTAATTGTCTTATCATATTTCGGCACAAAAAAGCTAACAGATGAAATAAGGATAGCTAAGATCATAAAGCTTTCTGCAATAATATATATTGCGCTTTCAATGCTTGCTTTCTTTTTACCCGATATGTTCGTTTCTCCCATTGGGGATGCAGCGCTCGAAATGCCCAACGGCCGCTTTCACGCAATACTTCGTTGGCTCAATTCTATTTCCTTTATCATATTGCCAATAGCTGTATTTCAAAAGAATAAATATTTTGAAAAGATAGCAAGCTTCGTTTGCTTGCCAATTTCCGTTATCAACGTGGCGTTCTACTCCCACTATATTTATTATTTTGTAAGAATGCCAAGCCCGGGCGGAGGTCTTAGTACCTTGGTGCTCCTCTCTTCCGACGAAAAGAAAATTTTCGTTGACGTTACGTTCAGAAGCATAATCTTTGGAGCGACTTGCCTTGCGCAGATACTTTCACTTGCGCTTTTGACGTACAGAAATAGAAAAAAGCTTGCTTTGGTAAAGAATGAGATAAAGAATTTCATTCTTATTCTCCTCGGCGTTACATATATGTCGCTTCCTGTTTACGTTCCCCAATTTTTCTTTGGACACGTTGATATTGAAATGCAGCGCTTTACAGTTCCCCATATTATTTGGATGGTTGCTATCCCCGTAATTATCGTTGCACTTTATTTCGGCTTCAGAAACAAGTCGGACGAGGTGAAATATCTGCTCGTTCTTTCAATGTCATGGGCCCTTATGTATCAGTTCACACAAATGTTTAGCGGAGCTGCTGAGCTTAACGTAATGAAGCTTCCGCTTCAGCTTTGCAACCTTGGCTCTTATCTTTGCCTTGCAATGCTCTTGCGCAAAAACGAAAAGATATACCACTTTGCACTTATTGTAAACGTTGTAGGTGCGCTTATTGCAATAGTTATTCTTGACATTGTTAAAAAAGACTCCTCTCTTACGCACTTCTTCGTAATTCATTACATAGTTGAGCATACCAAGGTATTGGTAATTCCCATTCTTTGTCTTGTTCTTAAGGTATTTAAGCCGCTCTCACTTAAATCACTCAAGCACTTCTCGGTAGGATTTACGATTTATTGGGCAGTTATTTTGGTGCTTGGTACACTTTCAAACGGCTTCAAGAGAATGCCTGAGCTTTCCAATATAAGCTCCTTCTTTACGGCAAATCATCTGTTTATGTTTGACAAAGATACTGCTCGCGGTCTTGTTGGCTTTACCGATCCGCTTTTTGAAAACTGCGTAATTAAGCTTGGTTATTTTGAGCTTTATCCCCTTGTTCAAATACTTGTTTACGTTGCGTTTATGGCGATCTGCATTGGAGTGTTCTTCCTTATCTACGCGCTCACAAGAAAGCAAAGAAAAGCTTATCGCGAAGCATAATAAATTCAGCCCGTCGTTTACCGACGGGCTTTTGTTTGCGCTTTAATTCAAATTTTGATTTATCGCGCACATTGTTCGCACGAACCAAGCGATAAAGAGTTTTCGTCCACCTTTTTCAAAAGGTGGCGCCCGCCGCGCAGGCGAATACGCCC
>CAZLIB010000219.1:0-2100 GCA_964559465.1 uncultured Lachnospiraceae bacterium | reverse complement strand
GGAAAGGGGTATACATTACAATAATGTGTGTCCTCATTAATCACGGGAATAAACCTTGTTTGTCCATTCATTCGCGGGATGCGAGAGGTCTCTCGTGATTAATTTATTCGCTTGCGCTTGGAGATTTTAAGCGCAAAAAACAAAAAAATATAATTTAAAAGGAGAATTAATCCAATGAACAACACAAAAAAAGGCTTTACACTCGTTGAATTGCTCGTAGTTATCGCAATTCTCGCTATCCTCGCTACAGTTTCTGTAGTTGGTTACACATCTTTCATTAACAGAGCTGATCAGTCCAATGCTGATACAGAAGCACACCAGATTAAAACAATGATCGAGTCTGCTGTTATCGGTACTGATTATGTAAAGATTCCTTATGGTTCCGGAAGCGATGTAGTGTATGCATCTAGAAGTGGTAACACAGTTGTATTTACAACAACTGCGCCCGCGAATACAGCTAAAGTTACAGATCTCACATCTGATTTGACAGGTTTCTCTGCTAAGTTGACATATGATGCTACAAATGGTCTTGTATATACATATAAAACAGGCATCACATCTACAGTATTTGCTGGTACAGGTGCTGGTGAGTAACCAAAATAGGATTGATGCGTTATTTTAACGAGTAGCGCGAGCGTAAGGTTTACGCACACCAAAATTTCATAATTGAGATTTTACCCCCAAGCATTTCGCTTGGGGGTTTTTGTTTGCCCACTAAATTGGGGTTTAGCGGATAGTTAATTTGGGTAAATATCCCTCTCACCGCTTGCGCGGAGCTCTCCCTGAGGGCGAGCCTTTTAATGAGCGAATATTTGCAAATCAAAGCATTGCAGGCAAAAGGCTCGCCCCTTGGGAGAGCTGTCAACGAAGTTGACTGAGAGGGTTTTTGTTCAAACTATCTCCCCGATAAATCAAAATTTGAAAAACCGCCCCCACATTTCAAAATAAAAATATCTTTTTTCGCAAAATCCCCTTGAAAAATGGTGAAAAGGGTAGTATAATATTTAAAATAAATACATAGCTGTTTTTCAGCGGAACGGAGTTTATTATGAGCAATTTACACATTATGGATCACCCTCTTATCGCACACAAGCTTTCTATTATGAGAGATAAGGAAACGGGTTCTAAGGATTTCCGTCAGCTTCTCAACGAGATCGCTATGCTTATGGGCTATGAGCTCACCCGCGACCTTCCCCTTGAGGACGTTGTTATCGAAACACCTATCTGCAAGTCCACTCAGAAAATGATTCAAGGCAAAAAGCTCGCTATAGTTCCCATCCTTCGCGCAGGTCTTGGCATGGTTGACGGTCTTCTTTCTCTTATGCCCGTTGCAAAGGTTGGCCATATCGGTATGTACCGCGACCCCGAAACTCACAATCCCGTTGAATATTACAGCAAAATGCCCGCCGACATCGAGGAGAGAATAGTAATTCTCGTTGACCCCATGCTCGCAACAGGCGGCTCAGCATCCGACGCGCTTACAATGCTCAAAGAAAAGTATCACTGCAAGTCCATCAGATTTATGTGCCTTGTTGCTTGCCCCGAGGGTGTTGCAAGAGTTCAGAAGGATCACCCCGACGTTGATATCTATACCGCCGCTATGGACGAAAAGCTCAACGAGCACGCATATATCGTTCCCGGTCTTGGTGACGCAGGCGACAGAATTTTCGGTACACTTTAATCGTTGCAAGGAGAGGGAGATGCCCTCTCCTTGTTTAGTTAGTTCAAATGAAAAATGAGGAACTCCCTCACCCGCTAACGCGGGAGCTCCCTCTGCGGAAGGAGCCTTTGTAAGACAATCTTTGGCTTGTAGCTATGAAGTTTGATGTTTAGTAATAATTTATCAGAGGTGCGGTTATGCCAATAATGTATAATGGTAAAAACATAGTTTTAGCTAAAAATTTGCGAAAAAATGCTACACCTCAAGAAAGGCATTTATGGTATGATTTTCTTAAAAATTATCCAATTAAATTCCAAAGACAAAAGGCTATAGGAGAATACATTGTCGATTTTTATTGTCCGAGCTTGAAAATAGCCATTGAAACCGTCCACGATGAAGTCAGCGGCGCGCATGGTGTCCTCGTCATGCTCCACCACGAT
>CAZLIB010000218.1:1221-2110 GCA_964559465.1 uncultured Lachnospiraceae bacterium | reverse complement strand
GTGCGCCGGACCATATCGTTTGGATAGACGGCTCAGAACTTCAGGCGGAAGAGCTGAGATCAGAAGCGTGCTCCACGGGGGAGATTATTCAGCTCAATCAAGAAAAGCTTCCCGGTTGCTATCTTCACAGAACCGCCATAAATGACGTTGCGCGCGTTGAGGATCGCACCTTCATCTGCACCCAAAAACGTGAGGACGCGGGAAATATCAACAACTGGATCGATCCCGACGAGTGCAAAGAAAAGTTGACAAAGCTTTACAGAAATTCAATGCGTGGCAAAACGATGTACGTTATTCCCTACTCCATGGGAATCGTTGGCTCACCGTTTGCAAAATACGGAATTGAGCTTACCGATTCGATTTACGTCGTTCTCAATATGCTTATTATGACTCGAGTTGGTCTTGACGTGCTCAACGCGCTCGGTGATACTCCCGACTACATCAAGGGCTTACACGCAAAAGCTGAGCTTGATGAGGAGAACAGATATATTGTTCATTTTCCTGAGGAGAACACTATTTGGAGCGTCAACTCAGGCTACGGCGGAAACGTACTTCTTGGCAAGAAATGCTTTGCCCTTCGTATCGCATCATATTTGGGCAAAAAAGAAAATTGGATGGCGGAGCATATGCTTATTCTCGGTGTTGAGTATCCCACGGGAGAAACAAAATACGTTTGCGCCGCCTTTCCCTCTGCGTGCGGAAAAACAAACCTTGCAATGCTCATCCCCCCCGAATACTATCGTAAAAAGGGATATAAGGTTCACTGTGTCGGCGACGACATCGCGTGGCTACGCATTGGCGAAGATGGCAGACTTTGGGCGGTCAATCCCGAAAACGGATTCTTTGGCGTTGCGCCAGGAACGAACGAAAAGACTAATCCAAATGCTTT
>CAZLIB010000218.1:0-1211 GCA_964559465.1 uncultured Lachnospiraceae bacterium | reverse complement strand
TGCTTTACATACGACACTAAAGGACACGATTTTCACGAATGTTGTTCACAATACCAAGGATAATACGGTTTGGTGGGAGGGTCTTGACAAAAATCCGCCCGAAGATGCAATCGACTGGCGCGGAAATCCTTGGGACTACCGCAAATACGATAAAAACGACAAATCCACCTGCGGAGCACATCCCAACTCGCGCTTTACCGCAAAGGCAACTAATTGCCCCTGTCTTTCAAGTGAATTCAATAATCCTGCAGGGGTCCCCATATCAGCAATAATATTCGGCGGCAGACGAGCAAAAACTGCGCCCTTGGTTTATCAGTCAACCTCTTGGCAAAACGGTACGTTCGTGGGCTCAATAATGGCTTCAGAAACAACCGCCGCTGCAGTCGGAGAGGTGGGCATAGTGCGTCGCGATCCAATGGCTATGCGTCCCTTCGTTGGATACGATATGGGTGACTACTTTGCACACTGGCTCAACATGGGCAAGCTGATACCCGATCCACCAAAAATCTTCCACGTAAACTGGTTCAGAACGGATGAAAACGGTGATTTTATATGGCCCGGATTTGGAGATAATATGAGAGTTCTTATGTGGATCCTCGATCGCTGTGACGGAAAAATCGGTGCAAGAAAGAGTGCGATAGGATATCTCCCCTACCCCAAGGATATCTGTATCGACGACCTGGAGGGTGTTACACTTGACACGGTAAATCAGCTTCTTAAGGTGGACAGTCAATCGTGGCTTGAGGACGTCGAGAACATAAAGGCATTTTATAATCAGGTCGGTGAGAGAGTACCGCGCGAGCTTTACGAGGAACTCTCCGCGCTTGAAGAAAGACTTAAAAACAGATAATATCAACGGCTACCCGATTTTATGGGTAGCCTTTTCTCTCGTATTCAAAAGCAAACTAACTTCACTAATATAAATTTTCCTCTCAAATTGTTGCATTTTATGTGAAAATGTGGTATAATATTGTGTTTTTAAATAAAAACAACACAGATTGGAATACATAAATGAACAAAAAAATAACCAAAATCGGCGAGATATCGTGGGTTATCGGAAACATTCTCTGCGCTATCGGCAACTGTCTGCTTTCAAAAAGCGCGTTTGGACTCTCCGCGATAATCGCTCCTGCATTTATATTGAATAGAAATATCGGCTTTCTCTCCGTGGGAGTGTGCGAATACATAATTCAAGGCTTGCTTCTCACGCT
>CAZLIB010000217.1:0-2120 GCA_964559465.1 uncultured Lachnospiraceae bacterium | reverse complement strand
GTGTTGTTCAGCAGGTAGGTAAGCCTCAGGACGTTTATGACGATCCCGCTAACCTCTTCGTTGCCAAGTTCCTTGGCACTCCTCCCATCAACGTATTTGACGGCGAAGTAAAGGACGGCAAGCTCCTTATTGGCGGTGTATCTGTTCTCGATACTCCCGGAGTTGCCGATCAGGCAGTTACCGTTGGTATCCGTCCTGAAGGATTTAATCTTGATCCTGACGGCGCACTGGTACTCGACCTCTCTAACCTTGAGGTTATGGGCCGTGACGTAAGCGTTGTTTCAAGACATGCTAATTCCCTTAACCCCGTTGTAAGATCTATCATCAACTCTGATGCTAACATCGATAGCGATGCTAAGACCATCAGCTTCTCTCTTAAACCTCATAAAGTATTCATTTTCAACAAAGAAACTGAAGAAAGAATTAAATTTTAAGGAGATTCATTATGGTAGATAGTAAACAACAATGGAAAGCGTGGATATACCTCGCTCCTGCCCTCATTCTACTTGCCATCTTCACTGTATATCCCATTATCAATACAGTAATAATGGCATTTCAGGAAGACTACAATACATTGTCTGCTATAAAGCTTGGTAGATGGGGCTTTGATTGGGGTATTAAGAATTTCAAAACCGTGCTTCAGGGTGATAAGTTTATTACTGCTCTCAAGAATACAATTATTCTTTGCGTACCCACGGTTATTCTATCCACCTTCATCGCATTGCTTATTTCGGTATGCTTGAATGCGATTAAACCACTTCAGAGATTTTTACAGACGATTTATTTCCTTCCATACGTAACTAACTCAATTGCTATCGGTATGGTTTTCGCAGCAATGTTTAACGTTGTCGGTAACCTCAGTGCTGCAAATGCAGTTCCTCAGAACTACGGTATTATTAACAATTTACTTATGGCTCTTGGATTGGACTGGCACAACTGGATCAACGCCGGTTCAACATATGAATCAAATATGTTTGTTATGATCGTCTATATTGTTTGGAATGCACTTCCATTCAAGATACTCGTTCTTCTTGGCGCTCTTCAAAGCGTTAACAAGCAGTATTATGATGCTGCAAAGGTAGACGGCACAGGTAAGGTTCGTACATTCACAAGAATCACAGTACCGCTTCTTTCTCCTATGATCACATACGTTGTTATCACAGGTTTTATTGGTGGCTTCAAAGAGTATACCAGCGTAGTTGGTGTTTTTGGCGACGGAATGGGCCCCGCAGGTGCTAAGGGCCGTTTGAATACGATCGTCGGTCTTATTTATGACTCGATTGCGCGTGGTGACACAGGAAGAGCCTCTGCTGCGGCGCTCATCCTTTTCGTAATCATCTTTATAGTAACGATGATTAACCTTGCCATCAGCAAGAAAACTACATATTATTAATGGGGGAGGCAAAAAATGATGAATACAAACAACACAACCGCTCCTTCTAATAATACTTCCCTTCACGTAATGAAGGAAAAGGATATGAATAAAGTCAATAAAACCGCTAAGGTAATGAAGGTTCTTGGATACGTTGCTGTTTATGCTTTTCTTATCGTTATGGCAGTGATTATTCTTTTTCCCTTCTATTGGATGCTTATATCCTCTGTAAAAAGTTATCAGGAATATAACAGAATAGTTCCAACATTGTGGCCCGAGGTTATCCATTGGGACAACTATGCACGAGCATTGGAAGCAGCGAACCTTGAAAGAGTATTTTTGAATACAGTTTACGTAGGTATTGTATCCACTCTTCTTTCGCTTGTTATCACGATTCTTTCTGCATTTGCCTTTGCAAGACTCGAATTTAAGGGCAAGGATGCTCTTTTTGCAGGACTTCTTGCGACCATGATGATCCCCGGTGAGCTCTTTACGATCACAAACTATCAGACGGTGTTCAATTTCGGTTGGGATGACACTGATAAGTGGGGATTTACAATTCTTATCGTTCCCTTCCTCGTAAGTACGTTCTATATTTACCTTTTGAGACAAAACTTTTTGCAGATTCCAAATGAATTATACCTTGCCGCAAAGGTTGACGGTGTAAGTGATCTCAAATATCTCTGGAAGGTTATGATTCCTCTTGCGCTTCCCACCATTATTTCAATCACAATCCTTAAAATGATGG
>CAZLIB010000216.1:0-2123 GCA_964559465.1 uncultured Lachnospiraceae bacterium | reverse complement strand
CTTAACGGTGAAGACCCATTCACAGCTACCGAATCCAAAAATCTTTCTGCTGCAGTTTATACACCTTACATGCCCACAAGCGGCAAGGTAACAGTTGACGCAGTTAATAAGGACGGCACTGCAGTTATCCAGCTCACAAAGGATTATGATGCAGCAGGCAACATTATTGATACAATGAACGCAGCGCTTGCAGCAGGCACAGTAACAGGTGTTGAAGCAGTTAACATGCTTCGTGAGTACATTGACGAAGCTTACAACGGTTACTACGGCACAAACAGAGCTGACCTCTTCATCGGTCAGGACGCCGCTTGGGACGCAGACGAGCTTGTTGCTCTTCTTCGTTGCGTAGTAGCTAACCCCCAGACACTTAACGGTACAGATTCCGTTCAGGGTCTCTTCTCACGTGAAGATAGCAACAACCAGAGACAGGTTGATATGTTCCGTTTTGCAGGAACACTCTTCGGCGTAAGAGGTCTTGAATCCCGCCAGGATTACCTCTACGTAGGTTCGGACGGTCTCCTTCACGACGCACGTCAGGAAGAGGCTACATACGATGCTCTTGAAAGAATGAACGCAATGGTTCAGGAGAATCTTATCTCCTCTTCTTTCATAAATAACGAGGCAGAAAGCTCCAGCACAATGCTTGAAAACGACAACGGTTTCATGCACTACGACTACAATCAGACACAGACAATTCTTAACGAAACAAAGCTTGATGAAGGCGAAAAATACATGGCAGTTATGGTTCCCGTTGCACGTTGGAACGACGGTACAGGCGAAGTATTCATGAGATTTACAGAATCCTGGAGATCCGTTAAGACGGACGGTTGGGCAATTTCTCTTGCAGGTGTAGGCAACGATACAAATAAGCTCCACGCGGCTCTTGCTCTTATCGACTATGCTTACAGCAAAGAAGGTCAGATCCTTATGTCCTACGGTCCCGATGCTTTCATCGCTAAGAACGCAGACGGCTCAATAAAGACGTTCAACTTTAACGGCGAAGAATGGCCCGTTATTGCAGATGCTACA
This sequence comes from uncultured Lachnospiraceae bacterium, assembly GCA_964559465.1. Classification (GTDB taxonomy): domain Bacteria; phylum Bacillota; class Clostridia; order Oscillospirales; family CAG-272; genus RGIG4608. Next base: position 1,094 of record CAZLIB010000216.1, on the reverse strand, counting down.
TACAATGAGCTTTGGACACTTGAAAATGGCAACTATACAAACTATGCCCGTCACTACCTCGGTTCTACTCTTTCCTTCGCGAAGAGCCAGTCCTTCGAGTATCAGTGCACACACATAGTTGGTAAGGAAGGCGCAGGCTATATCTCCACAGCTATCGGTCTTGGTACTATCAAACACCCCGAGCTTGCTCTTACAGAGAATCCTTGGTGGACATCCGTTCCCACGGTTCTTCCCACAACACAAACCGAAAATGATATGATCGGCACTTATACAGAGCTTGGCTCCTCCGGTGTATTCTCATCTGCTAAGGGTGGCACGAACCTCCTTCTTACTATTATTAAGGGCGGTTACACCGGTGACGGTACATCCTCTCGTTCTGAAGTTCTTAACACAATTACCAACACATGGCACGGCAAGCAGTATCTTGAACTCAAGAATGATGCTTGGGAAAGACTTCAGGATTACTACGAGGATCTTAACAAATAATTTAATCTAAGATATTTCTTGATTTAATTTAAATCGAGAGGGGAGCCCTGCTCCCCTCTCGCAAAACAGCTTTACAAATACTTTTTAAAATTTCGTGAAGTCGCGTTACGCGACAGTACGCGACAGAATGAGAGAAAATTATGTATAAGAAACAAATGAAATTTCAACGCCTTGTCTGCTTCATTCTCCTTGCAGCATCGGCTCTCGTATTTATATATTCCCTCGGTCTTGTTACAGACCTTTACGATGCTTTTTACAGCACAATAAGAAATCCTAATAAAATTTACGATGCAAAGGTGGACGGAGCGTGGATCTTTTATGAAATCCAACCCTTTAACTCTATGCTCACCGTAGTATCCCTTGTTCTTATCGGATGCTCCCTTCTTGCCTTTATTACAAACACACATTCACGCAGAAAATATTACCTTGCCAATTATATTACAGTTGGCATTTCAACAGTTGCTAACGTTGCGGCTTCCATTTGGATCGCTATTAACGTAGCAAAATATAGAACTCAGTTTATCACTACTGTCGATTTTGAGGCGCTCAAGGAGTATTCAGAGACCTGGGATACTTTATACATAGGTCCTGACCAGACATTCTGGTTT
>CAZLIB010000215.1:0-2133 GCA_964559465.1 uncultured Lachnospiraceae bacterium | reverse complement strand
ATAATGTCAGGTCGTAGAGAGTGGACGTGATTTAGAAAGAAAAAACGAGCCACCCCTGCCTTAGCGAGTCTTATAAGAAAGAGAGGTGCTACTTCCATGTTCGCAATTATTCAGACAGGTGGAAAGCAGTACAAGGTTAACGTTGGCGACGTTCTCTTCATCGAGAAGCTTGACGTTAACGAAGGAGAAACAGTTACTTTTGACTGTGTAAAAGCTTTGTCCGACGGCGAAACTCTCAAGGTTGGTACTCCCAACGTTGAAGGCGCTACAGTTACTGCAAACGTTCTTAAGAACGGTAAGGGCAAAAAGATTTATGTTCTCAAGTACAAATCCAAGAAGAACGAAAAGAAGAAGATCGGCCACAGACAGCCCTACACTAAAGTAGAGATCACAGCTATCAACGGTTAATTTTCAAAAGGGTCATAGATTATGACAAAAGTAGTTTTTTTTAGAAATGACGGTCATTTTTACGGTTTCCGTGAAACAGGACACACAGGTTACGGTGACGAGGGCTATGACATACTTTGTGCAGCGCTTTCATCAATGTCAATGCTTATTATCAATTCGATAAACGTGGTTTTCGCGGGCGATCTCGACTACACGGTGGACGAGGGAGCTACTGAGATCATGGTGCAATCCAAATCTGCTCTTCCCGAGTTTGAAGAAGACGAGAGAAAGAGATATGCAGTAAGCGGCTTGTTTATGTCCTATTACATTCAGCTTAACGACCTTATGGAAGAATATTATGATTATCTTCAGGTTGAGGTCATAGATAAGGAATACGAAAAGCCGTCGCAGGCAGACCTTTAATATAAGGTCACACAAATTTAAAGTACGGAGGAATAAAAGAAATGTTAAAGCTTAGTTTGCAGTTCTTTGCTCATAAAAAGGGTGTTGGTTCTACAAAGAACGGCCGTGACAGCGAATCCAAGCGCCTTGGCGTTAAGAAGGCTGACGGTCAGCATGTTGTAGCAGGTAACATCATCGTTAGACAGAGAGGTACAGCAATTCATCCCGGTAACAACGTTGGTATCGGTACAGATGATACACTTTTTGCTCTCATCGACGGAACAGTTAAGTTTGAGCACAAGACAAAGACAAAGAAGCAGGTTAGCGTATACGCTGACTAATGTCTTAAAAATAAAAGGCACCCATGGGGTGTCTTTTATTTTTTCTTTCGGATGGTGATAAATTGGGATTTATGTGGGAGATTAAAAAGTTAGTTTGATTTCAAAATGCCCTCTCCGTCTTGCTTCGCAAGCCACCTCTCCCTGAGTGAGAGGCTTTGTGTATCAAAGCATTGCAGGCAAAAGGCTCGCCCCTCGGGAGAGCTGTCAACGAAGTTGACTGAGAGGGTTTTTGTTCAAACTATCTTCCCGATAAATCAAAATTTGAAAACGTAGGATATTCTATAAAATAAATATGTAAAATTGTTCTCAAATCGGCAAATTTTTTGATTTATCTTTCATATAATGGTAGGGATTAAATGAGAGGAAAGGGAAATATGGAGAACATTTTAGGTAAGAAGGATTTTTATAGAATGATGCTTCGCGACAGATTGCCCGTGGCACGCGTTGATTTTCCGTTAAAGACGGGTACAGGAAGTGTGGAGTTCTTTCACACTCCCCTTGGAACGGCGCTTCGCGCAGAGCTGGGTAATGAGGCATACCTCAAGGAGATAAAGCTTTACGATAAAAGCAGGGGAAGCTTTATTTACCGAAATGCCTTTTGCGGTGACGAGATAACAGAGATAGATAGGGGCGTTTTTGTCAGCGTTTCGGGAAAGCTGCAGATAGAGGACGTTATAGGTAGGGATTTTCTTTTAAAGATAGATGATATGAACATAGTAGCGCGTGCGGAAATGATGCCGCGGCGAAGGAAGATTGTTGACAAAGGCGCGAGATTGGTTTATAATTAATTTAATGTATAGAGATACTTTCAAATTATGATTTATCGCGCACATTGTTCGCGCAAACCAAGCGGCAAAAAGTTTTCGTCCACCTTTTGCAAAAGGTGGCGCTCGCCGCGCAGGCGACTCGGCGTTTCTTTTCCATAGCTTTTCTTTCCGCCTATACCGTGAAAGAAAAGCGGCTAAAGAGTCTTGGTATTTAAATACAGTGCCACTGACTGTAG
>CAZLIB010000214.1:0-2166 GCA_964559465.1 uncultured Lachnospiraceae bacterium | reverse complement strand
CACTGCTCGTGGAGAGCCACTTTTAAAAAAGTGGACAAAACAATCGCACAAGGCGAGTGCTAACACACCGATAAATCCCAATTTACATAAATCGATCCTCGGAGAAAAATATGGAAATAGCAAAAAGAATTATAGCCATCGGCGGTGGCGAAATAAAAAGTAAAGAAACTCTTGAAATTGACAGATACATAGCAACCCTTGCGCGCGAGCACGCGGGTGAAAAGCGTCCTTATGGGTTATTTATAGGCACAGCAAGTCATGACAGTATGCCCTATTTCAACAGCTTTCGTAAGACCTACACCTCAGTTTTCGATATAAAAGCCGACGTAGCGCTCACCGTCTACGGTGAAATGGATCTTGAAAAGATCAAAGGAAAGTTCGAAAAAGCCGATTTTATATACGTTGGTGGGGGAGATACCCTATATATGCTAAAAAAATGGCAAGAATTTGGGCTTTTAGATCTCATACGCGACGCATACGATCGCGGCGTTATCGTGTGCGGTCTTTCCGCGGGCGCGATATGCTGGTTTGAGGACATTTACACCGACTCTGATCTTGTAGAACGCGAAGGACTTTATTCAATGCAAAAGGGGCTTGGCTGGCTAAAAGGAATTATATCCCCCCACTACAACGAGCGCGTTTCCGATTTTGATGAAATTATACTCTCGCTCGGCCCCGGCGCACGCGCATACGGCATTGAAAATCTTGCCGCACTTGAATTTGTCAACGGCGAGTTAACGCGCTCCATCGACGGCGGCGGCAATGCTTATCTCATCAAAAATGAAGGCAACGAATTAACAAAAACCATTATTTAATACACATTTGACCCACTTTTATAAAAAAATTATTGACATAGTTTTACACATATGGTAAAATATTAATACAAATACTAATATTTGGAGGTATATATGAATAAAAGATTAATTTCTAAAATCGTACTTATCGCTATGATGCTTGCTGTTGTAACGTTTTTTACAGCCTGCACCTTCTCATCCTCTAATATGGATTTAGGTGTTTCTCAGCTTGGCTCAGGCATCAGAATGGTATTTGACGGACTTGTTAACGGTGTTGTTACTGTTGTAGTTGGCGTTTTTGAAGGACTTTGGCAGTTCATCATTGGTCTTTTCAACATTATTATCGGCGCTATCGCGTGGGTGGTTGAGTTTATAGTAGGTCTTTTCTAATCATCGATTTATAAAGCCCCAAGCAATTTGCTTGGGGCTTTTACTGCATAAATTGCGTATTGTTCTCATAAACTAAACAAAAATGGAGTTTTAGCTTATGAAATATCAAAAAAATCGTTACGCAGCGGGATATGCACTGGAATTCGCAATATTTTGCATTATTTCAGTAATTATTTCGCTTATTTTAATTATTCCAATGCTCGATTTTGATTTTCCGTTGCCAAGCATCGACGCAGAATTACGGCAAAACTTTACGATCGTGATTGATGCAGGTCACGGTGGCGAGGACGGCGGTTGCGAAGGCAACGGACTCGTTGAAAAAAACTTGAATCTTGATATTTCTATGCGTGTCGCTTCCCTTTTGCGCGAGGCGGGCGTAAACGTGGTTATGACACGCGATACCGATATTCTTTTATACGATATAAATTCCGATTATCAAGGCAAAAAGAAGGCGCAGGACGTGCGCAAAAGGCTTGAAATAGCTCAAAATTGCGAAAATCCCGTGCTTGTGAGTATTCATATGAACTATTTTGCGCAGACGCAATACTCAGGCCTTCAGGTATGGTATTCAAAAAACGACGCTCGCTCGCGAATTTTGGCAAATCTGATACAATCAGAAACGAAAAATGAGCTTCAGCCCAACAACAAGCGTACTATAAAAGAAGCAACGAGTGGTATTTTCTTGCTTCACAATGCCACCTTCCCCGCAGTGCTTATTGAGTGCGGTTTTTTGTCAAATACCGACGAAGCAAAGGCGCTCGATGATGCCGAATACCGACAAAAGCTCGCGGAGGTGATTTTTAAATCTATAATGGAGTATATTTCGAATAATAATACTTGATTTTTTTGCAATTTTTATATATAATGAACTTAATGCTATTTCAAATTTAGATTTATCGCGCGCATTGTTAGCACAAACCAAGCGATAAAAAGTTTTGCTCCGCTTTTTCAAAAGCGGACGCCCGCCGCGCAGGCGAATACG
>CAZLIB010000213.1:0-2182 GCA_964559465.1 uncultured Lachnospiraceae bacterium | reverse complement strand
GAACACTAACGTTGTATCACAATCACATCCGCTGCTCCCACTTGCTATTGGGCAAAATCCGAATACCACGATGATCCTGCCGCTACAAAGGCAAACACTCATCGTATAAACATTATCGACACACCCGGACACGTTGACTTCACAGTTGAGGTTGAGCGTTCACTCAGAGTACTTGACGGTGCCGTTACAGTACTTTGTGCAAAGGGCGGTGTTGAACCACAGTCTGAAACAGTATGGCGTCAGGCTGACAAATATCAGGTTCCCCGTATGTGCTACGTTAACAAGATGGACATCAACGGTGCGAACTTCTACCGCGTTGTTCAGATGATCAAGGATAGACTTCACGCTCCTGCAGTTCCGATTCAGCTTCCCATTGGTGCTGAAATGGAATTCAAGGGTGTTATCGACCTCATGGAGATGAAGGCTGAAGTTTACTATGATGAACAAGGCAAGGATATGAGAACCGAGGAAATTCCTGCAGATATGCTTGAAAAGGCGCAGGAATATCATAACGCAATGGTTGAATCCATTTGCGAAACAGATGAGGAATTGTTTGAAAGATATTGCATGGAAGAGGAAATCTCCATCGCAGAGCTTAAAGCAGCTCTTCGTAAAGCAACTATCGATAACAAGATCGTTCCCGTAGTTTGCGGTACTTCTTACAGAAACAAGGGTGTACAGAAGCTCCTCGACGCTATCGTTGAGTACATGCCTTCTCCCCTTGACATTCCTTCTATCAAGGGCGTAAATCCCGATACAGAGGAAGAGGAAGAAAGACCTGCAGGTGACGAGAATCCTTTCTCAGCTCTCGCATTCAAGATCATGACAGACCCCTACGTTGGTAAGCTCTGTTTCTTCCGCGTTTACTCCGGTAGCGTAAGCGCAGGTACTAACGTATATAACTCATCCAAGAATAAGTACGAAAGATTCGGACGTGTTCTTCAGATGCATGCTAACGACCGTAAGGATCTTGACGTATGCTACAGCGGTGATATCGCGGCTGTCGTATCTACAAAGTATACTACAACGGGTGACACATTCTGTGATCCCAAGAAGCCTATAATTCTTGAATCTATGGAATTCCCCGAGCCCGTTATTTCAGTTGCTATTGAGCCCAAGACCCGCGCAGGTCAGGAAAAAATGGGTATCGCTCTTGCAAAGCTTGCAGAGGAAGACCCCACGTTCCGCACCTACACTGACGAGGAAACCGGTCAGACAATCATCGCAGGTATGGGTGAGCTCCACCTTGAAATTATCGTAGACCGTTTGCTCCGCGAATTCAAGGTTGAGGCTAACATCGGTGCTCCTCAGGTTGCTTACAAAGAGACAATCCGTAAGAAGGTTGATCACGAAACTAAGTACAAGAAGCAGTCCGGTGGTTCCGGTCAGTACGGTCACGTTAAGCTCACTCTTGAGCCTAACGAGCCGGGCGCAGGCTATGAATTCGTTAACGCAGTTACAGGCGGTGCTATTCCTAAGGAATATATCGAGCCCGTTAACCAGGGTATCCAGGGTGCTATGCAGAACGGTGTTCTTGCAGGTTACAACGTTGTTGACGTTAAGGTTACACTTTACGATGGTTCTTACCACGAGGTTGACTCTTCCGAAATGGCGTTCAAGATCACAGGTTCTATGGCATTCAAGGAAGCTATGCGTCTTGCTGAGCCCGTTCTTACTGAGCCCATCGTTAAGGTAGTAACAATTACTCCCGACGATTATCTCGGTGATATCATTGGTGACGTTAACTCCCGTCGTGGTCAGATCCAATCTATGGAAGCTGGCAACGGTGTAACAGAGCTTACAAGCTTTGTTCCCCTTTCCGAAATGTTCGGATACGCAACAGACCTTCGTTCAAAGAGCCAGGGTCGTGCACAGTACTCAATGGAACCCAGTCACTTCGCGCAAGTGCCTAAGTCCATTCAGGATGGTATCATTACTTCTCGTGCTAAGAAGTAATATATATAAAATTTTAAAAAAACATTAATTCATTTATAATGGAGGATTTTCAAAATGGCAAAGCAAACATTTGAACGTACAAAACCCCACGTAAACATTGGTACTATCGGTCACGTTGACCACGGTAAAACAACTCTTACAGCTGCTATCACAAGAACACTCTCTATCCTTAACGGTTCTGAGTTCCTTGATTACAGCCAGATCGACAACTGCCCCGAGGAAAGAG
>CAZLIB010000212.1:0-2197 GCA_964559465.1 uncultured Lachnospiraceae bacterium | reverse complement strand
ACCTTTTGAAAAAGGTGGACGAAAACTTTTTATCGCTTGGTTTGTGCGAACATTGCGCGCGATAAATCAAATTTTGAAGCTATCATATACCTCCAAAAGTACCCTTTTCTTATTCTCACTCATCGGGCAAAGGGGAAGACGGAATTCCTCGTGGCACATTTTTTGATATGCGAGTAACGTTTTTATCGGGATTGGATTGACCTCGCTGAAGATCGCATTGATGAGTGGCAAAAGCTTCAGCTGGAGTGTGGTTGCCTCATTTGCTTTGCCTTCAAAATACAGCTTGCATATCTCGTGGGTTTCTTTAGGTAAAATATTAGATAAAACCGAGATCACCCCGCTTCCGCCGAGGGAAAGGGTGGGCAAAATAAGGTCGTCGTTGCCCGAATACAGTGTGAGCTTGTCACCGCATTTTTGAGAGAGCTTCGCAAAATCACCTATTGAAGAGCTTGCTTCTTTAACAGCAACTATGTTTTCGTGCTCTGCAAGTCTTTCATAGACCTCAAGCGGAATGTTGATGCCTGTTCGGGATGGAACGTTGTAAAGTATAAGCGGAATATCAATGCTGTCTGCTATAGTGCAAAAATGCTTTATCAATCCGTCGCGACTCGCCTTGTTGTAATACGGAGTTACCACAAGCACTGCGTCAACGCCTAGATCACTTGCAAATTCAGAAAGCGCAACTGCGCGCTGTGTATCGTTTGAGCCCGTACCTGCGATAACGGGAACGCGACCTGCTACCTCGCGCACGGTAAATACGATAAGCTCGCGCTTTTCGTTCTCTGAGAGCGTTGCGCTCTCACCCGTCGTTCCGCAAACGAGCAGGGAATCAATGCCACCTGTGATTTGAAATTCGATTAGCTTTTTTAAGCTGAAATAGTCTATTTTACCGTCACGAAACGGTGTTACAAGTGCAGTACACGCGCCTGTGAAAATGGGATTCGATTTGGTTTTCATAATGTCGCTCTCCAAATTGAAAAAATATAAAAATAGGATTGAAAACTACTGAATTTTATAGTATAATATATATTGACATAATATGTTGAAAAATAGAAATTGATATAGACAGGACAAAAAATGGACAAAATTATTATCAACGAAAAGGCGAAAACCGACCTTTTGACATCTGATTTTTACTATGATCTTCCACAGGAGCTTATAGCGCAGACGCCGCTTGAGCCAAGAGATTCCTCTCGTCTTATGGCCATTGACAGAGCGAGTGGTGAGATAACACACAAGCACTTCTTTGATATCTGTGATTATCTGCGCGAGGGTGATACTCTCGTTATAAACGATTCAAAGGTTATTCCCGCGCGCCTTTATGGTCACGTTGAGGGCAGAGAGGATGCAAAAATTGAGCTTTTGCTTCTTAAAAATCACGGTCTTGACACATGGGAAACTCTCGTGAAACCCGGAAAAAGAGCCAAGATAGGCTCGCATCTCGTATTTGGTGACGGCGCGCTTCGCGGTGAGATAGTTGACATAATCGAGGAGGGCAATCGCCTTATAAAATTCGATTACGACAGAGAAAAATATCAGAATATTTATGAAATTTTGCATATGATCGGGCTTATGCCCCTGCCGCCGTACATTACGGAAAAGCTTGAGGATAAGAGCCGATATCAAACCGTTTATGCAAGGGAAGAGGGATCTGCGGCAGCGCCCACGGCGGGGCTTCATTTCACACCCGAATTGATGCAGAAGATCAGAGATATGGGCGTTGCTATCGTGCCCGTAATGCTTCACGTCGGACTTGGCACTTTCCGTCCCGTGAAAGCCGACAGAATTGACGAGCATATCATGCACACCGAGCATTTTGCGGTTTCCAAGGAAAGCGCGGATATAATTAACGAGCGAAAAGCAAAGGGCGGTCGCCTTATCTGCGTTGGCACGACCTCTTGCCGTACTATTGAGAGCGTCGCGCGTGAGGACGGATTTATCCCCGCGGGGGAGGGTGATACGGGTATTTTTATTTATCCCGGTTATAAATTCAAGGCAGTTGATGTCCTTATCACAAACTTCCACCTGCCAGAAAGCACGCTTCTGATGCTCGTTTCCGCGTTTTACGATAAAGAAAAAATGATGGCGGCATATCACACCGCAGTGGAGGAAAAATACCGCTTTTTCTCCTTCGGCGACGCGTGTTTGATTTTATAACGCGTCGAAATACTGCGTTGACGCTCGCTCACGTACTACT
>CAZLIB010000211.1:0-2210 GCA_964559465.1 uncultured Lachnospiraceae bacterium | reverse complement strand
GAGGCATAGTTACAAGCGCCTATGACGGCGTTTTGTCTGCTCTTGCACTGCTTGAAAAATTTAAAAAGTAACCCAAAACACGCCGTGGAATTACCCACGGCGTTTTGCTTGTTAAGTTGGGATTTGTTAAGATGTTATCACTCGCTTTGCGCGATTAAAAAGTTTTTGTCCAACTTTTTTTCAAAAAGTGGACAAAACAATCATTTGATTCGTGGAAACAACGTGCCCGATAAATCAAAATTTAAACCTCCCTGCCCGTTTTTAGATAAAAGTATTTCTTCACAAGTCTTACTCTGCGCACAAGCCTCTTTTTGCAAAAAATTGTTGACTATTTACAATTTAAGTGGTAAAATATATTCGTATGTAAAAATGAAAATTTTGGTATAGATTACACCATTTTAAATAGTGTTCGTCACTCGAAAGGAGAATATATATGGTATTGGTTCAAAGTCTGATATGGCTTCTTGCAGGTGTTGGCGTCTTCATTGTCGGTATGAACTTTATGGGTGACGCCTTGGAAAAAAGCGCGGGCGCGGGAATGAAAAAAATGCTTGAAAAGATCAGCAATAACCGTTTTTCAGGCGTTGCTATAGGCGCAGGCGTAACGGCAATAATTCAAAGCTCCTCTGCAACCTCTGTAATGGTGATCGGTCTTGTAAATGCAGGCGTTATGACGCTTATGCAGGCAACACCAATTATTATGGGTGCTAATATCGGTACTACCATCACGGGCGTGCTTGTAGCTCTTAAAAACGATTATTTCAATATGTTGATGTATTTACTCGCCTTTGCGGGAGTAATGATGGGCTTTTTCAAAAAGGAAAAGATTAAAATTGCCGGTTTGCTTTTCTCCGGCCTTGGCTTGATCTTCGTTGGACTTGAGATAATGAGCAGCGAGCAGGCATTTGGCAATCCCCTTGTTGAAGAAATGTTCACAGCAATCTTTGAAAAGATCAATTTCCCTCTCCTGCTTATTTTGGTTGGCATAATATTCACCGCGCTTATTCAAAGCTCATCTGCCGCTACGGGTGTAGTAATTACAATGGTTGGCACGGGTGTTCTTCCTTTGGATCTTGCTTTATTCATAATCCTTGGTGCTAACATCGGCACCTGTGTAACCGCCTTGCTCGCATCCGTAGGCGCAAATGCAAACTCAAAGCGCGTAGCTTTGATACACTTTACCTTTAATACGATCGGAACCGTATTATTTACAGCTATAATCTGGATATTCAAGGATCCAATAATAAACCTTTTGGTATCTCTGTTTCCCGGTGACGACACAATGTCGCTCCAGATGAGAGTTTCCGTATTCCACGTTATATTCAACGTTACAACGACACTCTTGCTCCTTCCCTTTGTAAAACAGCTTGTTAAGTATTCTTGCCTGGTTATCAAAGATAAACAGACAAAGGAAGAACAGATGTCCTTCAAATACGTTGACGAAAGACTCCTTACAATGCCCTCGGTTGCTCTTATCCAGGTGAAGAAGGAAATAGATTATATGTTCGACTTGGTTGAAGAAAATACCAAGCTTTCATTTGTTGCTATGAATACGGGATCAACCGAGCATGATGCAACTATCAGAAGCAACGAAAAGATAATCAACTTCACCAACAACGCTCTGACAAAATTCTTGATAGAGCTTTCAGTTTCTATGGAACACAGCGATGAAAGAATTATCGGTTCTTATTTCCACGTTCTGAACGACCTTGAACGTATCGGCGACCACGCAGAAAATCTTCACGAAATCGGTCTTGAAATGATCGATAAGAAGATTGCCTTCTCCGATAAGGCGCGCGCAGAGATTGCTGAAATGTCAGATAATATTATGAAGATGTTCAATATCTCAAAGGATATCTTTGAAAATCTCAATAAAGACAATTTACCCTCACTGGCGACACTTGAAGAAAACGTTGATATTCAGAAAAAAGAACTTACCGCAAGTCATTTTGCGAGACTTGCCGAGGGTAATTGCCACGTTGACGTAAGCCCCTATTTCTCGTCCGTCGTTGTGGGACTTGAACGTATGGGCGACCACCTTGTAAACGTTGGTTACAGTATCGTTAACCCCACAGGTTCTCAAAAAGATGTAAACTAAAGAACATTAAGATGCGATGTTTTCTAACATCGCATCTTTTTCGTTGTATACACAACAAATTTTGATTTATCGCGCACATTGTTAGCACAAACCAAGCGATAAAAAGTTTTCG
>CAZLIB010000210.1:0-2221 GCA_964559465.1 uncultured Lachnospiraceae bacterium | reverse complement strand
CTATAGTCAGTGCCACTAACTATAGATACCCAAACCATTTAGCCGCTTTTCTTTCACGGTATAGGCGGAAAGAAAAGCTAACAAAAGAAACGCCGAGTCGCCTGCGCGGCGAGCGCCACCTTTTGAAAAAGGTGGACGAAAACCTTTTATCGCTCGGTTTGTGCGAACATTGTGCGCGACAAATCAAAATTTGAAAATAAAAAGGAACCGCGGTGCAGTTCCTTTTATTTTTTGTCATTTCTTCGCCCTTGCGGCGATATACCAACGCTCGTCAGTGTCGACGGCGGGGGTGAAATCAAAATCGGAGTAGAAGCCGATAAGCTCGAAGCCCGTCTTTTTAAGGGCATTTTCAATCTCTTCTCTCGAATAACAGCGCTCACACTGGCTTTCGTCACGGCGTGAATATGTGTCGCCGTCCTCGTTTTTTTCAAAAACGGTCAGCGAAAAATCGCAAAGGTGCGTTTTTTCGTCGTAATAATTCTGCCAGATGCAAAAGCTGTTCTCTCCGCAGTCGTCTTCCTCATAAACGTAAACGTTTTCGCCATAAATATTCTTGAATTTGTGGGGCGTGTTTACGTCAAACAAGAAGAGTCCGTCGGGGTCAAGATAGTTATGCGCAAGCGAGAAGCATTTTTCAAGCTCGCCGTCGGCAGTCAGATAATTCACACTGTCAAGCGTGCAGGTTATAGCCCCCACCGTGCCGTAAAGCTCAAATTCACGCATATCCTGAAGCAGAAAGAGGACGTCGTTTTCAAGCTCAAGATCAAATTTTCTGTCAAATGCAACGTTCAGCATATCGGCAGAGCCGTCAACGCCGATCATATCGTATCCTCGCTTAGCAAGCTCAAGCGTCATACTTCCCGTTCCGCAGGCAAGGTCAAGCACAAGAGAGGGACGAGAGGGAAGATAGTTATCAAAGCACTCCTCAAAAAAGTCCGCCCACGCGCTGTAGTCAACGTGCGAATTTATATTATCGTATATCGTTGAGATCGCGCCGTAATTTTCACATTTTTTACTCATTTTGTGCTCCAAACTGCTCAAGAAGCTGCTTTTCAAGCTCGGCGGCGGTATTGTAGCCCATTCTCTTTTGGCGGTGGTTCATTGCCGCAATTTCAAGAATGATGGGCAGGCTTCGACCCGGACGCACAGGAACGGTGATCGAGGGAATATCAAGACCGAGAATGTTATAGGTCTGATCGTCAAGACCTAAGCGGTCATACATCTTGCCCTCTACCCAGGGCTCGAGATGTATAACAAGGTCGATCTTTTCCGTATCCTTTACCGCACCCATACCGTAGATACGGCGCACGTCGATAATACCTATTCCGCGAAGCTCAACGTAGTGCTTGATAAGAGAGGGAGCTGAGCCGACAAGTGTCTTTGCGCTTACGCGCTTGATCTCGACCGCGTCGTCGGCGATAAGACGGTGACCGCGTTCCACGAGCGCGATAGCCGTTTCACTCTTGCCTATGCCGCTTTCACCAAGTATTAAAACACCTTCGCCGTAAACCTCAACAAGAACGCCGTGCTGGGTTATTCTGTTGGCAAGATGAGTGTTGAGCGATGCGATGAGCGAAGCCATCACGGGCGAGGTTTTTTCCTTTGTGCGAAGGATGGGTACGCCGTGTTTTCTTGCGGGCGTGAGTATTTCGTCGCCTATCTCAAAATTTGTCGTTATAATTACTGCAACCGGCTTTTGCGCGAAGAACGCCTCAAGACGTGCGTCGGCAACGTCCCTGCCTATTTCGTAAAGATACTGCATCTCTGCACGTCCGATGACCTGAATCCTTGTGGGTTCAAACACCGTCAGAAATCCCGCAAGAGCAAGTCCCGGGCGATTTACCTCACGATTGACTATTTTGATCTCGTTCGCAGAAACGGGCATATATATTTCTTCAAGCTGAAGCTCCGATATGAGCTTATTAAGCGTTATGGAGTAAAGAAAATTATTCATTTTTATCTCCTTTGCACATTATTTCAGTATAATTATAACATACATTTTTTTGTTTTACAATAGTGATTTTATAAATAATGCCCGCATCAGACAACGATTAATTAACAATGTAATGCTTCAAGTTTAGATTTATCGATTACTTAGCCTTCTCCGGCGGAGAAGGCTAATTGAGTTTTTGCTAACACCCCGATAAATCTCAATTTATCGCACAATGTTCGCGCAAACACCGTAGGGGCGCACTGTGTGCGTCCGTTTTTTCAAATTTTG
>CAZLIB010000209.1:0-2247 GCA_964559465.1 uncultured Lachnospiraceae bacterium | reverse complement strand
CGCAGTGCTTATGGTCGTGAACGGCAGACTTTATTTCCTTCTTCTGAACGTCAATGAATGCCTTTTTGGCGGCAATATCATCGTTGATCTGCGACTTTCTGAATTCATCGGCAGTTTTTGCTTCCTTTTTAAGCGCCTTTATCTCTGCCTCTGCCTCCTTGATAGCCTTTTTATAGGACAATGTGCCCGCAGCAACTCTCTGTCCCTTAAAATATACGCTGCCGGAAGTGGGATCGTAAAGACGAATAATCGTTCTACCCGTTGTTGTTTTACCGCATCCGGACTCACCAACAAGGCCAAAAACCTCGCCCTTATGAACCTCAAAGCTTACGTCATCAACCGCTTTATTGAAGCCAAAGTACTGACAGAGGTGGTCAACCTTAAGCAAAACTTCATTATTATTATGGTTAGCCATTACTGTTTACCTCCTCTTGCTTTCATTCTTTCAATTCTATCGGTTACAGACTTAGGAGGATCAACCTTGGGTGCGTTTTCATGAAGCAACCAGGTTGCCGCCTCGTGTGTATCGGATATCTTAAACATCGGGGGCTGCATCTCGAAGTCAATTTCAAGTGCATACTGATTTCTATCAGCAAACGCAGCGCCCACAGGAGCATAAATCATATTCGGAGGAGTTCCGGGGATCGCCTCAAGACGTGCTTCGCTTGTATCAAGGTCGGGCATTGAAGAAAGCAAAGCCCATGTATAAGGATGAGCAGGAGAATAGAAGATCTCTTCTGCTGTTCCGCACTCAACAATCTTACCTGCATACATAACCGCAATTCTGTCCGCCATGTTGGCAACAACACCAAGGTCGTGAGTGATGAAGATGATAGAGAGCTGACGCTCTTCTTTGATCTTGTTAATAAGCTCAAGGATCTGCGCCTGAATCGTAACGTCAAGAGCCGTTGTGGGCTCGTCACAAATAAGGATGTCAGGGTTGGCCGCAAGAGCAACCGCGATAACCATTCTCTGTCTCATACCGCCGGAGAACTCAAAGGGATACTGTTTAAATCTCTTTGCGGGCTCGGAGATACCAACCTCTTCCATAAGCTTGATCGCCTTGTGCTTAGCCATGCTCTGAGTTACCTTATAAACGGACTCGGAAGCATTGCGCTTGAAGAAGTCAACAAGATCGACAGTTTCCTTGGCGAAGTCACGCTCACCCGCCTTTGCAAGACGGTTCTCATAGTGAACGATGAGTCTTTCAACCACGCTAACGATATCCTTCTTTGCATCTTCAAGGTCTATAAGAGCTGCGGGAATTACCTTCCATTCGGGAGTCTTGCCGCGGGCAACGATTCTATCGAACTTCGCCTGCTGCTTATCGTGAGCTTTCTGAGCAACCTGGTTTTTCTTAATTGCTTCGAAATACTTATCGATAGCATAAATCAAGCTGGTCTTGAAGGTATAAGCGATGGAGTCCTTGTGTATCTCAAGACGGTCAATGGATTCCTCAACCTCTTTAATAACTGCCTTAGCGCAGCTATAGGTTGTTTTCTTATCAAGCAAACCATTCGCGCCAAGCGTAGGAATAGCATTACGTGCAAACTCAAGTGCTTCCTTCTTTTCATTGTCGTAAACAAGTGCAGAATATCTGAGAGCGATCTCAACCTCACGAAGGAAGTTGATCATAAAATGCTCATCAAGATACTTGAGCAAATATTCGTTAAGCTCATTAACCGGCATTTCGGGAAGGGGCGCATTAGCAAACTTAAGATAATAACCCATTCTGAAGAAGTCGGGAGCGTCCTTTGCCTGTGCTTCTTCAAGTATCGCCTTTATAGATTCAAGGCTGGCTTTCGTCTTCGAATAATCCTTTGCCTTGTTATCTGCTTTATAGCCCGATTTAAGCTCTTTAGCAAGAGCCTTGAGCGCGTCCGCCTTATCGCTTACAACATATTTATGAGTAACCTTCTTAAGAAGATTGCATATTTCCTTAACATCATCCTTTGCATCGGCAAACGCATTCTTTTCTATGCGGAAGAGAGCGTCGTTAATAAGAGGAAGTGCCTCGACAACGGACTGATAAGCGTCGTTATAAGCTCTTTCAAGCGCCGTGTGCTTAAATTCAAACGCATCAAAATCCTTGCACATCTGCTCAAGAACAGCAGCCGTTTTTGCCTCAACAGCCTCGCCGGACATCTGTGTATATCCACCCTCGGCAATAGCCTTGACCATTGTCTTTTTAAGAAGATCAAGGGTGCTGTTAAAAGCAAGCTTACTTGCCTTCTGTCTTGCTTTACC
>CAZLIB010000208.1:0-2281 GCA_964559465.1 uncultured Lachnospiraceae bacterium | reverse complement strand
TAACTGCCGTGAGCGGCAGTATGGCGCTAATCATCATACACAAAACAATCAGAAAAGATATTGCTTTTCTAAACAAAGTTTTTCTGCTTTTCATTTGAGTATACATTGTTACTTCTCCTTCAATTTATTGGTTTTTTATTGTAACCTTTCCACCTTCTATAATAAAGGTGAACGGGTTCAATTCGTTGTCATATGCGCTTATCTTCAACAAAATGCTGTACTCTCCTTCTGGGGCGCTTGGGGATATATCAAAGGTAAGAATTAAAATCTCGCCGTCTTTTATATCCTTATCTTTGATCTCCATGCCGTCCCACAGGAACGTGCAATTACTGTTTAAATTGCTTGGTGCAGTATACGTCAAGTCGCTGAGTGCTTCTCCACTTCTTGCATCCGTCAGCACTAAAACATCGGAACTATACTGAAGTGTCACCATCAATCCGGCTATATCGGGATTATTCTTTACGGAAATTGCAATTTCAACTTGAGTATCGCCGGGAGACACTTCTACCGAGCCAATGCTTATCGTGGGATTAAACCCACATTCTGTACAAGCACCGTACACTATTGTATGTTCAACCGCATCGGATGCTTGTAAATAACAGCAAGAATATACGAGATAGTGTGAATCAAGATGCTTCACCCAAATTGTTTCGCCAAGATGCTCCGCCAGCTCTCCGTATTCCTTGCCGCAAACCGAGCATTCAGCCTTACGCTCGCAGGTTGCTGTACCGCCCGTATGACTTGCGTTTGCCGCCGTCGTTACCTCACCACAGACCAAGCAAGTGATTGCTGTGGTACAGTCGCCGTCGTCCGCGTTGGGAGTATGTCTTGCAAACGCTCCGTATTTCTTGCCGCAAACCGAGCAGTTCGCTTTGCGTTCGCAGGTTGCTGTACCGCCCGTATGACTTGCGTTTGCCGCCGTCGTTACATCTCCGCAAACGGAGCAGGTGATTGCCGTGGTACAGTCTCCGTCGTCTGCGTTGGGAGTATGTCTTGCAAACTCGCCATATTCTTTTCCGCATACGGTACATTCAGCCTTATGCTCGCAGGTTGCCGTACCGCCTGTGTGGCTTGCGTTCGCTTCGGTCATTATCTCACCGCAGACGGAACATGTGATTTCTGTCGTACAGTCGCCGTCATCTGTGTTGGGAATATGCTCCGCCAACTCACCGTATTCCTTGCCGCAAACCGAGCAGTTCGCTTTGTGTTCGCAGCTTGCCTCGCCACCTGTGTGGCTTGCGTTTGCTGCCGTTGTTACCTCACCGCAGACCGAGCATGTGATTGCCGTGGTACAATCTCCGTCATCTGCATTGGGAATATGGTCTAAAGCCACGCCCTCTGTAGCCGAACAATTTTTACATGTTTTAGGAGTGGAGCAAGTCGCTTCATTCCAATCATGACCGAGTGCATTGATTGCGGATGTTTCCGTTTCGCCACATTCAGAGCACTTGCGTTCTTGAGTGCCTGCTTCTGTACAGTTTGCGTTTGTTGTTGCTGTCCATTCTCCCCATTGGTGTGAGCATTCGTTATCCCCATCGCAAACGGTTAAACCAACAACGCCCAAAACAACTATAAGTAAGCAAAGAATGCTTGCTAACAATCTGTTTTTAGTTTTCATTGTTATGCCTCCATTTTGTTTTTTATTTTTTGATTTTCGAAAACTAAAAGGGTTATTCACCCATATTTGCTATTATTATACACATACATTTTTTCATCCTCCGATAAAGCACAGATGACATTGTGTGTTTTATTTTCAATCACCTATTAGTGCAATAGGCGGTAGAAATACATAGTAATTATATCATAATATAATTAGAATTTCAATACTTTTCGAGTATTACAGGAATTTTTTTCATTGAAAATTTCATTTTCTTGTTTATAGATGATTATTTATTGAGAAAGTGAACGCCTATTGCACTAATAGGAGTATATAAAATACGCTTTTTTCGCCTATAAATTGAAAAAATGATTGAAATTACACTTCAAAAATATTGACTTTCCTTTGGAAATGTGATATAACAATCCGGCTATTATAACAATAGGTGCTGTGATGGTTTTTACAACAATTTGCCGAGCTTGTTCATCATCTCTTTCTTGTGTTCCATAAGAGAGTGAACATAGCGGTTAAGGGTTACGGTTGGATTTTTGTGACCGAGTATTTCGGACAGCGTTTTCACATCCATTCCGCATTCCAGGGCACGAGTCGCAAAGGTATGGCGCAGAGAATGAAAGCCCCGATGCGGTATACCGAGATTCTTCTGCAACGTAGCAAAGGTGCGTT
>CAZLIB010000207.1:0-2283 GCA_964559465.1 uncultured Lachnospiraceae bacterium | reverse complement strand
GTCGTCTATCTGAACGCCGCCCTGCTCAAGAAGCTTTTCCATGCTGTCGGAGGTAGAAAGCTTTTCAACCTCACTCTCAATTTCAGAAAGCTCGGTGCTTGAAATATCACCGGGAAGCGGAATACCGTTGTCCTCAAGTGATTCATAGAGCTTGTCAAGACTGTCCATATCATAGTTCATCTCTTCCATTGCTTCGTCGAGATCTATGGACGAAAGACCTTCCTTTTTGCTCTTTTCAATAAGCTCATCAATGTCAATTTTCTTATTTGTTTCCTTTTGTGCCTTCATATTTTACCTTCTGTATTTTTATTTTCTTTGATTTTTTAACTTTTCCTGCTTTGCGCGAAGCGTTGCAAATTTGTCACCGCTGTCGGCAGAGTCCTTCTTTTCTCTCTCCGCCTTAAGTGCCACAATGGACGCGTCAAGCACATCACGACCGTTTTCGGTCAGAGCAAGACGGTTTTGCCTCATTTTTTCAAGCCTGCCCATCTCGTCAGCGCTGAAATACTGACCAAGCATTGCGGGTAGAAACTCATCCGAACCTCTTTGCATCTCGATAATTACCGAGAATACCCTTTTGCCAAACGAGGTGACAAAATCATCCTCGGTGAGTTCTATTGTTCCACTCACCACACTCGAACGGTATTCGTCAAATATGAGAAGCAGACCAAGTATATTTTCTTCAAGTGCGTTCGCCTGCACGTTTTTCACTGCATCGGGATTTATCCTATCGCCAATGTGTTTTATTGACATTTGTGCCTGCTTGCTCTCGTTCTTCTTTTGGTCGCTTATGCGCTTTCTTATAGTAATTTCAATGTTGTTTCGAAGCACGTCAATGGGAAGCTTTAATATCTCACTTGCCTTTGCAAGAAATACCTCTCGTTCAACGCTTGAATTACTTTCTGCGATAATATCACAAATCGCCTTTGACGCCTTGATTCTCTCATCAGGAATCTGCAAATCGAGATCTGCTAAGGCTCTTGCAACCTTAAAGTCAAAGCCCGTTCTGCTTTCGCCAAGCAGTGCTCTGAAACGGTCTGCACCGAATTTTCTTATGTATTCATCGGGGTCCTTGGCGCCATTCAGCTTCAAAACGCGAACCTCCATTCCGACCTCGTTAAGAATCTTTATCGCCCTGTCGGTTGCCTTTTGACCCGCTTCGTCAGAGTCATAGAGCAAAACGACCTTTTTTGTATATTTGGTCATCATTCTCGCCTGCTCCGATGTCAGTGCCGTACCAAGCGTTGCCACGGCATTTTCAAAGCCCGCCGCGTGAAGCGCGATAACGTCCATATAACCTTCGCAAAGTATCAACTGCTCCGCGCAGTGATTTTTTGCAAAATTGAGAGCAAAAAGATTTTTGCTCTTTTTAAATCCCGGAGTGTCCGAAGTATTGAGATACTTCGGCTTGGAATCGTCCATAACTCGTCCGCCAAATGCGATTATATTGCCCGTGACGTCAATAATCGGGAATATGACTCTGTTTCTGAAATAGTCATAAAGTTTACCGTTCTTTTGGCTTCTTCCGCAAAGGAAGCCGTCAATAAGCTCCTGCTCGGAAAATCCAAGCTTTCTCATATGATTAGTCAACGCCCAGAAATTATTGGGGGCATAGCCAAGACCAAATCTCTTAACAGTAGCCATACTGAGCTTTCGTGACCCAACAAAATAGTTTAGCGCGTCATAGCCGACGTTCTTATCAAAAAGATTCTCACGGAAGAATTTTGCGGCAGCAAGATTCATCTCGTAAACGCGCTTTCTGCTCATTCCCATATTTTCAAGTTCATTCTTGTCCTGCGGAATAGTAATTCCCGCGCGGCTTGCCAAAAACTCGACTGCCGAGGGATAATCAAGATTTTCCGCCCTCATAACGAAGGTTATAGCGTCACCGCCCGCACCACAGCCAAAGCAATAGAAGCTGTTAGTCTTTGAGAACACCGTAAACGACGGTGTGCGCTCGCTATGGAAGGGGCAAAGCCCGTGCATATTTGAGCCTGCACGCTTTAAGGTAACGTAAGAGCCAACAAGGTCGGAGATGTCCGTTCTGCTGACTATCTCTTCAATGATTTCTCTTGGAATCATCATAAAAAAGCCCCTCCTTTCTCGGCTAAATTCTCTAACATTTATTAATATACGAAAAAAAACTCAAAAATACTTTTTTATTTTTGAATTTTTTTGCTTTTTTTATTCAATTTTTATCTTTTTTGCATATTTCGCGTCAAAAGAGGATAAATTGGGATTTATCGGTGAGTATGAGAAGTTAGTTTTATAGAAACAAGGAAC
>CAZLIB010000206.1:0-2288 GCA_964559465.1 uncultured Lachnospiraceae bacterium | reverse complement strand
CACTTTTAAAAAAGTGGACAAAACAATCGCACAAAGTGTGTGCTAACACACCGATGAATCCCAATTCAACAAACCCGTTCGCACAAAGTTCAAACTCGAAAGCCGAAAAAAATAACCAAAACCCAACCCACAAGGGTTAGATTTTGGTTATTCTGGTGGGCCATTTAGGACTCGAACCTAAGACCGACCGGTTATGAGCCGGTAGCTCTAACCAACTGAGCTAATGGCCCGCTTACGCGACTTAATTATTATATTACTTTTACTTTAAAAAGTCAATACCTTTTGAGAATTTTTTCTAAAAAAACATTACCCTAAATATCTAATGCATAGAATTGTAAAAAAACATCTTAAGGATAATGTTATGAAAAAGATTAAAATATCTCCTCTTTCTATTATATGGGCGTTTTTTCTTGTTTATTTCAAAACGCCGTATCTTATTCCACTTATTTTTGCAGTAGCTATACACGAGCTTGGACACATACTGATAGCCCGTATTTTGAAAATACATCTCAAAAGCTTTGAGATGTCCCTGCTCGGCGCAAGAATCGAGAGCTCTGATCCGCTTTCCTATCGTGACGAGTTTTTGCTTGCCTTGGGCGGTCCCCTTTTTGGATTTTTGGGCTTTGCACTACCTTTATTTCCTGCCGTAAGATATTCGAATGTACCGTTCTGCTCAGATTTCTTGCTTCCATTTTCCGTAATATCACTTTGCTTGACATTTTTTAATCTCATTCCAATTTCAATTTTTGACGGTGGGAGAATGTTAAAATGTGTTTTGTGCCGTCTTGTCTCGCTCGATTTGGCAGAAAAGGTGCTTAGCATATTCACCTTTTTAGCACTCTTTTCAATGTGGCTGCTTTCTGTCTATATGATACTCAAAACAGCAGCAGGTCTTCCAATGTTCATTTTTTGCTTGATTTTCTTTGTAAAATGCTTTATTTTCAATGCCCAAACAAGAGAAAATGAGAGCTTTTAAGAGATTATGAGAGAAAAACTATGTTTTTTTCATTTTTTTGCAAGTTGATTTCGAATAATTCAAAATTTTCTTGATTTTTGCCGATTTTTTCGACTTTTTTTCTTAAACCTATTGCAATTTATTTATATATCTGCTACAATGTATGCTATAATGGATAAGAATGAGCCGTTTGCGCTTTATTCCCCATTCCCCAAAATATTTTTTAAGCAGGAGTATTATGCGGAATGAAAGAAAATAACGTAAATATTGTAAACCCCAAAGTAACATACACAGACACAAAGGTCGTTGACCTGAAGCACATATATAAACAATATGACGGTGAAACAGTACTTAACGACATTAACCTTTATATAAGAGATAAGGAATTTGTCACACTCCTCGGTCCTTCGGGCTGTGGAAAGACCACGACACTCCGTATTATCGGCGGCTTTGAAACTCCCGATGAAGGAACTGTTCTTTTTGAGGGCAAGGAGATAAACGATCTTCCCCCAAACAAGCGCCATATCAATACCGTGTTTCAAAAATATGCGCTTTTCCCCCACCTTAACGTTTATGAGAATATCGCCTTTCCCCTTCGTATAAAAAAGAAGGGCGAGGATGAAATAAGAGAAAAGGTTACCGAAATGCTCAAAATGGTTGCGCTTTCGGGCTTCGAAAACAAGAGCGTAAGCACGCTTTCGGGCGGTCAGCAGCAGCGAGTTGCTATCGCGCGTGCGCTTATCTCCCACCCAAGGGTTCTTCTTCTTGACGAGCCCCTTGGTGCGCTTGACTTAAAGCTCCGCAAGGATATGCAGGTCGAGCTTAAGAACATTCAGCAACGAATTGGTATCACCTTTATATACGTAACTCACGACCAAGAGGAAGCTCTTTCTATGAGTGACACCATCGTAGTAATGGCTGACGGTGAAATTCAACAGATCGGCACTCCCACGGACATCTACAACGAGCCCAAAAATGCATTCGTTGCGGACTTTATCGGCGAGAGTAATATCATCGACGGCGTTATGCTCTCCGACTATAGCGTTCGCTTCGCAGGACACACCTTTAACTGCCTTGACAAGGGCTTTGATAAAAACGAGCAGGTCGACGTTGTTGTTCGACCGGAGGACGTTGATGTTGTCGATCCCGAAAAGGGTATGCTTATGGGTCAGGTATCCGCAGTTACCTTCAAGGGCGTTCACTATGAGATAATCGTGGACATTAAGGGCTTCAAGTGGATGATACAGTCCACCGACTATGTAGCACCCGATCAGTTCATCGGTCTTTATATCGAGCCCGATGCTATTCATATTATGAAGAAATCCAAGTATTC
>CAZLIB010000205.1:0-2301 GCA_964559465.1 uncultured Lachnospiraceae bacterium | reverse complement strand
TGACAGGTCCCTCCAACCGCGCTCTCAAGTCTCTTTCTGAGATGCTCAGAGGTAAGCAGGGACGCTTCCGTCAGAATTTGCTCGGTAAACGTGTTGACTATTCAGGACGTTCCGTTATCGTAGTTGGTCCCAATCTTAAGATCTACCAGTGCGGTCTTCCTAAGGAAATGGCACTTGAGCTCTTCAAGCCCTTTATCGTTAAACGCCTCACTGAGCTTCAGAAGGCGACTAACGTAAAGGATGCACAGAAGAAGATCGATAAGGCATATATGTATCCCGAGGTTTGGGATGCCCTTGAAAACGTGATCAAGGAGCACCCCGTAATGCTCAACCGTGCGCCCACTCTTCACCGCCTTTCTATTCAGGCGTTCGAGCCCGTACTCGTTGAGGGACGCGCAATCAAGCTTCACCCTCTTGTATGTCCTGCGTTCAACGCGGACTTTGACGGTGACCAGATGCCCGTTCACGTGCCCCTTTCCGCAGAGGCGCAGGCTGAGGCAAGATTCCTTATGCTTTCTGCTAACAACCTTCTTAAGCCCGTTGACGGTCGCGCAGTAACGATTCCTTCACAGGATATGATCCTCGGTTCTTACTATCTTACGATGGATAAGCCCGGTGAGCCGGGCGAAGGCATGGTGTTCCGCAACTTCAACGAAGCTGTAATGGCTTATGAAAACAAGGTTCTCGGCCTTCACGCTCCTATCAAGGTTCGTGTTGAAAAGGAAATTCACGGCATTATGCAGTCAAAGGTTATCGACGCAACTCTTGGTAGACTTATTTTCAATCAGGCAGTTCCTCAGAACCTTGGATTTGTAGATAGAACGGATCCCGAAAAGGCATTTGACCTTGAGATCATGTTTGTTATCAAGAAGAAGGAGCTTGGTCAGCTTATTGACAGATGTATTAAGTATAACGGTACTCCCGTCTGCGCAGATATGCTTGATAATATCAAGGAGATGGGCTATAAGTATTCAACTCGTGCTTCCTTCTCGATCTCCGTTTACGATATGACTATTCCCAAGGAAAAGAAGCCCTTTATCGCGGAGGCGGAAAAGAAAGTTGATACTATTCGCAAGCACTATAACCGCGGTATGCTCTCTGAAGAAGAGCGCTATAACAATGTAGTTAAGATCTGGGATCAGACAACAAAAGAGGTTACGGACGCGCTCCTTCGCAGCTTTGATACCTACAACCCCATTAAGATCATGGCTGATTCCGGTGCCCGTGGTTCTATTCAGCAGATGCGTCAGCTTGCAGGTATGCGTGGTCTTATGTTTGCTGCGAACGGTAAAACGATCGAGCTTCCCATTAAATCAAATTTCCGTGAGGGTCTTAATATTACAGAGTACTTTATGGGTGCTCGCGGTTCACGTAAGTCCCTTTCAGATACAGCTCTTAGAACGGCTGACTCAGGTTACCTTACACGTCGTCTTGTTGACGTTTCTCAGGACGTTATCGTTACTGAAGAAAAGTGCGATACGGTTAAGGGTGCTTGGGTAAGCGAAAACGTTGACGTTAAGGAGGGTAACGTTCTTGAAACCCTCACAGACAGAATCGTTGGCAGATATACCATCGGTGAGATCCGTCATCCCGAAACCGGCGCACTTATCGTTGCTGATGACGAGATGATCAGTGATGAGCAGGCAAAGGCAATCGAAAATGCCGGCATCAAGAGCGTTTATATCCGTTCGCTTATTCAGTGCCATGCTAAGCACGGCGTTTGCGCTCACTGCTACGGTGCAGACCTTGCATCCGGCAAGAGAGTAAGCGTTGGTGAAGCGGTTGGTATCATTGCGGCTCAGTCCATAGGTGAACCCGGTACACAGCTTACGATGAGAACGTTCCACTCGGGCGGTGTCGCAGGTAGCGATATTACACAGGGTCTTCCCAGAGTTGAGGAGCTCTTTGAAGCTCGTCAGCCCAAGAAGGCGGCTATCATGACCGAGCATAGCGGTATCGCTCACATTCAGCTTGGTGAAAATGCTAACGTTCACGATGTATTTATTACAAGCGAAGAAACAGGCGAACAGGTTAAGTACGCTATTCCTTACGGTACAAAGCTTGCCATTGTTGACGGTCAGCACGTAATACGCGGTCAGGTTCTTACCGAAGGTAGTAAGGCACCCGCGGATATCCTTCGTATTCAAGGTCTTGATGAGGTTTACTCCTATATCATCACGGAAACACAGAAGGTTTACCGTGGACAGTCCGTTTCTGTTAACGATAAGCATATTGAAATCATTGCTCGTCAGATGACGAGAAAGGTAAGAGTTGAGGAAGCCGGTAGTACAGAGCTTCTCT
>CAZLIB010000204.1:0-2386 GCA_964559465.1 uncultured Lachnospiraceae bacterium | reverse complement strand
CCCGATGCACCTCCAATAAAGCCATAATCGTATGGCGATAGAGAAATATGCCCCTCGGTAATTTTAAGAGTGTCAATGCCCGCCTTGATCCCAGCATTTGCAATCGACGAATCGGCGGTGATGATTGCACTATCACTTACGATACAGGTCGAGCAGTGGGCATAGCCCTGAGAAACATGGTGAATGAAATAACCGTTGTTTTCAAGATATTCGAGCACGGTGCGCGAGGCGTGCTTGGTATTGCAAAAGGCGTCCTTGCCAACAAGCGCAATATTCAACAGAACGTCACTTGGGTACCTTGTGCCGATCGCCTCGTTAATATCGACCGTGCTTTCAATTCCTTCCGCCTCGTAGTCTGCGTGCTTGAAAATTTTATCGCCCACCGCAAAAAGAAGCATATCCGCATGCGTGCTTACGGGCTCTGCAAGCGCAGAAAAGGAAGAAAGCAGCTTTACTTCAAAGCCATTTTGCCTTAATGCGTCGATTATTCTGTTATCTGTGTTTTGACTTAAATATGCACGCATATTTGCGCTCCTTTATAATATAAATTGGGATTTATAAGGATGTTAAGTTGAGGGATAAATCAAAATTTGAATACTAAATAAAAAGGGCAGACCGGAAAACACGGTCTGCCAAACTTTTTACGTTAATTAAGCACGATTAACTTTGCCTGAACGAAGGCAACGAGAGCAAACTGCAACAGTAACGGGAGTGCCGTTAACGATTGCCTTTACCTTTCTGATGTTGGGCTTCCAGGTTCTGTTTGTCTTGCGGTTGGAGTGAGAAACGTTCTGACCGAAAACAACGCCTTTTCCACAAACACTGCATTTTGCCATAATGACACCTCCTATAAAGCGTATAAAAACGCCCGATTTACATAAATAGTTTACGAACAGTAGATATTATAACATACAAAAAACCAAATTGCAAGAGATTTTAGAAAAATATTTTAATTTTTCTTTGCGCAAAAGACAAAATATAACATAATCAGTGCTTTTTCTTGCCGCAGCAGTGCGCTGCGCCAAAAATGGAGCTGCCGCAGAGTGATGCTTCGATGCGAAGCAGGCGATTATATTTAGCAATCCGTTCACCGCGACAGGGAGCACCCGCCTTTATAAAGGGTGCGTTGGTCGCAACGGCGATGTCGCAAAGAGTTGTGTCCTCAGTCTCGCCCGAACGGTGCGAGAGAATAAAGCGATAGCCATTCTCTTTTGCAATTCTGATGGTCTGCAGGGTTTCAGTCAGCGTGCCGACCTGATTTGGCTTGACAAGTATAGCATTGGCAAGTCCCATCTCGATTCCGTCGGAAAGGCGTTCGGGATTAGTTACGAAAAGATCGTCGCCGACGAGCATTATTTTGTCGCCAAGGCGTGCCGTAAGCTCCTGCCAGCCCTCATAATCCTCTTCGCCAAGTCCGTCCTCGATGGAGATTATGGGGTATTTTTCAATGAGCTTCTCGTAATAAGAGATAAGCTCCTCTGTGCTATATTCGATTTTTCGCTTGAGTGTGCGATATATTCCTTCCTCGGCTTTGTGCCATGCGCTTGATGCCACGTCAAGTGCGATCTTTACGTTTTCGGTGTCATAGGTGCTTCGCTCAATGGCTTCAAGAATAAGGTCCAGAGCTTCCTCGTCGTCGTGAAGATCGGGCGCATATCCTCCCTCGTCGCCAACACTTGCGGAAAGTCCTTTTTCCTTTAAAATATTGCCAAGGTGGTGGTATATCTCACTTCCCATCGGAAGCGCATGCGAAAAGCTGTCTGCGCCGACTGGCAGTATCATAAATTCCTGTATCTCGATGTTATTTGATGAATGTGCACCGCCGTTTAAAATATTGAACATGGGCACAGGCATTCGGTATGCACCAAGACCGCTTAAATATTTGTAGATGGGAATGTGATAGTAGTTCGCGCTGGCGCGGGCACAGGCGAGGGATACGGCAAGAATAGCATTTGCTCCAAGCTCACCTTTATTGTCGGTACCGTCAAGCTCAATAAGCGTGTTGTCTATTGCTACCTGATCGGTTGAATACATTCCGTAAAGAGCGGGTGAGATGCTTTTACATACGTGTGATACCGCCTCGCCCACTCCGTATCCGTGGTAGCGCTCTTTTTCGGCATCACGAAGCTCGAGTGCTTCATACTTTCCCGTCGAAGCACCCGAGGGGGCTGAGGCAACGCCTACCGTCCCATCGTTAAGTACCACAGTCGCCTCGACTGTCGGTTTGCCTCTTGAATCAAGAATCTCCCTTGCACAGCATCTGTAAATTTGAGGTTTATTTGACATAATTTTTCTCCTTTTTGTAGATATGTAGAGAAATTGGAATTTATCAGTGTGTTAGCACACACTTTGTGCGATTGTTTTGTCCACTTTTTCAAAAGTGGCT
>CAZLIB010000203.1:0-2395 GCA_964559465.1 uncultured Lachnospiraceae bacterium | reverse complement strand
TCTTTCGTACATATCGTTATAAAATACGCTCCCGGCGCGGAATAATCGACATCGCGCAATCGAATATTTTTTCTTTTCGGCAAATTTTCTTTCATAACTCCAACAACCTATCCCTATCAAAATCAATATGCATCATAATATGACCTATATTGCCCTCTCCTGCGTATAGGGTGGAGTCAAAAAAGTTGTGGTTCAAATCTGACCAGTAAAGAATATTCTCATCGCCTTTTATTTCAACGTCTTTATTTAATCTGCCAACGTAGACCTCGACGTACTCCTGCGCCATGTGATAGGTAAAATCGAGCAAATGCGTCAAGTGTATATCTTCCCTGCCGATCGAGGTTTCCTCCAAAAGCTCGCGGTATGCGGCATCATAACCGTTTTCGTTCTTTTCGATTTTTCCGCCGACAAAATTCGACAAATCCTTATACGGCTCTTTTATCCTTTTGCACATAAGCATTCTGTCGGCTTCCTTATTAAATACCACGATGAGATTGTAGCCCTTCATTTTTTCGCGCTCCTTTTGCTTGTTGATTATATTCTACCACATATAAATGAACGTTGCAAGACAAATTTTCGTTGTTACGGCTACACTCTTAAACAGCAAATTTTAGAGAATTAACCCCCGTTTAATTCTCGCAGGCATAAAAATAAATCCTCACCTCGTCGTACTTCGTAAAAGTGAGGAAATGGTCGAAAATTTGTGAAAAGTCAGCGCAAACCTTATGGTTGTTTTGCACCGCTTTTTCAAAAGCGGGCGCCCAGCGGCGTGAGCGCCCCAAAAGTAAACTATCTCTTATTTTCTCTTATTATAAATCGCTCTGAATTCTTCAACTGCGCTCTTGAAATCCTCAATAGCACCGTTTACAACGGAGGGATCTCTCATATCAATTCCCGCAACGAGAAGTGAATCAAGAGGAGATTTAGAACCGCCGCACTTGAGGAAATCAATGTACTGATCAACGTAAGCCGCGCCCTCATTTTCAATCCTCTTAACGATGGCAGATGCCGCAGAGATACAAGTTGCATACTTATAAACGTAGAAGCTTGAATAGAAATGAGGAATTCTCATCCATTCCATAGCAATCTGCTTGTCCACCGCAACGTCTTTGCCAAAATACTTCTTAACGAGCTTGTAGTAGTGCTTATTGATAACGTCAGCTGTAAGAGGTGTTCCCCTTTCACTAAGGGCGTGCATATCGCGCTCAAATTCAGCAAACATAGTCTGACGGTAGAGAGTGCCCTTATAGGTTTCCATAAGCTGATTGAGAATGTAAAGCTTTTCGTTGTCGTCAGTACATTCGCGAAGCTTTCTGTGGAACAGGAGAAGCTCGTTAACGGTGGACGCAACCTCTGCAACAAAAATCGTATAGTTGGAATTATGGGGCTCGTTGTACTTAACCGAGAAATAGGAGTGCATTGAGTGACCTGCCTCGTGAGCGAGCGTTGAAACGTCATCAAGAGTTTCGGTGTAGTTGAGCAAGATGTATGGCTCGGTCACGGGTGTGCCTGCGCTGAATGCGCCGCCGCGCTTGCCGCGGCTGGGATATACGTCAACCCAGCCCTTTTCGAGAAGTCCTTCTTTAAGCGCATTGTAATACTCGTCGCCGTAGATCTCAACCGTCTTGAGAACCTCTTCAACTGCCTCCTCATAGGAGTAAACTCTGTCAAGCTCACCGATAAGGGGAGCGTAAACGTCGTAAAGGTGGAGCTTCTGAACGCCAAGAACCTCGCGCTTAAGCTCGTAATAATCGTAAAGAACGGGAAGTCCCGTGTGAACGGAATTGATAAGATTATTGTAGATTTCGGGTGTCACTTCGTCACGGAACGTGGAAGCGGTAATGGAATTCTTATATCCTCTGACCTTAGCCATAGTTCCTTTTTCGCGAACCATCGCGTTGAATGCGGTGGCAAAGGTATTGCCGAACTGTCCGTATGTTTCGTAAAGCTTTCTGAATGCCGCCTGACGGACGCGTCTGTCCTTGCTCATAAGGAAGGGAACGTAATTTACGTCAGTAAGCTCAACAAACTTGCCCTCTTCGTTTCTTATCTTGCCAAATCGAAGGTCACTGTCGGCAAATATGTTTCTTATTTCACCACTTCTTCCAAAGCCGTCCTGAAGCTTTGACATAAGCTGCTCGCACTCGTCAGAAAGTGTGTGAGGCTTCGTTCTCATAATACCGTGAATAGTTCTTCTAAAGGTCTCAAGTGCAGGATATTCTACAAACCAATGCTCAAGGATTTCATTGTCAAGAGAGAGCAATCGGGGGCTAACGAACCAGGAAGCAGCGCCCGCTTCAATAGCAAGCGAGCGAACCTTTGCATTAAGCGCCTGATACGCGTTATTTGACGAATCAACCGAAAAGTTGAGCGAAGCATAGCTCCAAAGCTTTTC